>JAQUDG010000146.1 GCA_028685815.1 Desulfuromonas sp. | reverse complement strand
CAGCCTTGCTAAAATTAGCCCGCACCTCGCGCAACCGTTCGTTACCCGCGAGGGTTTGCTGCCCACCATCAACATTACCGCCGTCAACCGAGGCTACACCATAGGGCAGGTCACCGGCATGGTAGAGAAGAAGCTCGAGGGCTTACACACACCTGCGGGTTACACTATCCAGATCGCGGGATCAGGGGTGGACATGAAAGTCGGCCAGCAGGAAATGGGCCGTGCCCTCGCGATTGGCTTCGTGCTCTTATTCATTCTGCTAATTGCCATGTTCAAGTCTTTCTTGCATCCCTTTACCATCATGGCCGCCATCCCACTGGCCGTAGCCGGCGGATTCTGGGGTCTGTTGCTGTTCGACAAGCCCATGTGCAAACCGGCCATGATGGGGATGATTCTGCTCGGCGGCACCATCGTGAACAACAGTATCTTGCTGCTCGACTTCATCATCAAGGCACGCGCCTCCGGTATGGATCGCGACGAAGCTATTATGCGCTCGGTGCGTTTGCGCCTGCGGCCCATCCTGATGACCACGGTCTCCACTATTATCGGCCTCTCTCCCTTGATCTTCGAGATGGCCGTTGGTCTTGAACGTATGAGTCCATTGGGTATTGTCGCGGCCTCGGGCTTGCTGGTCGGGACGTTCCTGACCATGATCGTTATCCCCGTGGTTTACTCGCTCTTTGACAGCCTTAGTTTCGTTGTTGCGTGCGGATGGCGTTGGTTTTGGGGGATGCCCCCAAGGGAATTGCCCAGTGAACAAGGGTCAACATCAAGCAGCCGTGACACCTACGCAGGATGATTATTCTACCCCACCAAGATAAAATAGAAGATTAGTGCCACTTTTTGCTTTGCTGGTTGATTGCGTCTTGATAGAGCCTGAAGTCAGGCTATAGTTAATTATTCCAGCGGGAGCTAATGCGTTGTCGCCGGACAATTTTATATCGCTGGGCGCCTAAAGACCGCCACAAAAATTTGCGTTTAAAAGAGGCCAACAATGCGACTTTCACCCGTGCCTGTGAACGTAGCGCAATGTATTCTCTAACACAAAGGAGACAGTAACCCATGTTTATCGTTGTCATAGCTTTTCCAGCAATAAAGGCAGGCAGAGATGCCGATTTTCGAAAATGGTTTGCCTCTTCAGGAGAGACGTTTAGTGGATATCCTGGCTTTATAAACAGGAGGCTTCTGCAACCTGTAGACGGTGGGAATTATGCGGCTATCGTTGAATTCAAGGATCAGGCTGCGTTCAAAGCAATGCATGGTAGTGCTGCACATGATGAAGCAGGCGCACAAGTAATGCCTCTCTTTGAGGGTAAGCCTACGCCAACGTTCTACCAAGTTGTCGGTGGATAGTTTTAGACATGGGATAACTAGCTCAGTGTGTAAGATAGCATCGCTGGCAACTTGATTAAATTCACTTTGTGCCTAATTACCCTCCGCAAGATGCACTTCCAGCGCGCCCCGTAGCAATAGACTCAGTTGCTGCGCGGGGCGTTGCTGCGTACACTATAATTTCTCAGTAAAAATAGGGAGGGATGCACCGTGTCTATCTACAAAGTAAAACTGGAACGTAAGCGGGAAGTAGCTGCAGGAACAACGGCATTTTATTTTAAAAAGCCGCAGGGATTTGTTTACACAGCAGGCCAATTCGGCACCTTCACCCTGATCAATCCGGCTGAAACCGATGCCGAAGGCGATGAGCGAATTTTTTCCCTGGCGAGCGCGCCTTACGAAGACTTTATTATGTTTGCAACCCGGATGCGCGATACCGCATTTAAGCGGGTGTTACGCGAAATGGAGCTTGGCACGGAACTCACGCTAAATGCTCCCCACGGTGCGTTTATGCTCCACAACGATGCGAGCATTCCCGCCGTTTTTCTTACGGGCGGAATTGGCATTACCCCTGCTAGGAGCATTGTGCTTCAAGCCGCGCACGACAAGCTCCCCCAAAAGATCTTCCTGTTCGACTCCAATAACAGGCCTGAGGATACGGCGTTCTTGGACGAGTTGATGGCAGTCCAGCAAGAGAATCCGAATTACACCTTCATCGGTACGATGACGCAGATGGAAAAATCAAGTCAAACATGGCATGGAGAGACTGGGTTTATAACTCAGTCTATGCTCCTGAAGTCAATCGACGATCTGACGCTCCCTATTTACTACATCGTTGGGCCACAAGTAATGGTCCAAGCTATGCGAAAAATACTGAATAGCGCGGGGGTCAACGCTGACAACATCCGTACAGAGGAGTTTCCGGGCTACTGACGTGCCCCCTAGCATAGTCAGATGAAAAGAGGGTTTAGAAGCTTAACTCTGGCGCTAGGCGGCAAAATCACACTATGTCACAACGTTTAGTAACTATTGCACGTTATAGAGATATTCCCCCTGCTGGCCTCGCACAATCTATTTTGGAGGCGGAAGGGATAACTAGCTTTCTCGATAATCAGTTCATGGTTGGAGTTAACTGGCTTTATTCCGATGCAGTGGGCGGCATCAAGTTAAGAGTTGCGGAAAGTGATGTAGAGGAAGCTCTCAAAATACTTGCAGCTTATTCCTCATCGGATCTGAATATGGAGCAAGCAGAGGTTGGGCAAGTGCCAGATTTTGCTTGTCCCAAATGTGGTGGAACAGAAATAAAAACCATAGATTATCAGCGGAAGTCTGCAGCCTTGTCTCTGCTGCTCTCGCTCCCTTTGCTCATTTTTGCGAAACGCTATCAATGTTTAACGTGTGGGCACAAGTGGAAATAGGTCCTTAAGAATTAAATTTCCACGGACGCTATGCGATAAAGCTTGCAGCTCCGATTGCTTCTACGTCATCAGATAAAAATAAGAATGTAAATTCTATCCAGCGATTCCACTACTTAATGCATAAGGAGACTGCGGGGGGTAGCGTTAGAAATGCAACCGGGCAAATCCTTTCAAGAGAGTTTAAATAAAATGGAACCAATTCTTATAATTGGAATCATCATATTTACAGGTTTTGTTGCTGGGGAGCTGAGCATTCGCATTGGCTTACCTAAAGTGACGGGATATATCTTTGCTGGTTTGATTCTTAATCCAAAGCTGACTCATTTTATTCCTGAATCATTTGTAGTACATACAGAACTTATTACAAACATAGCGCTATCCTTCATAACATTCTCTGTAGGTGGAACATTATTGTTGTCTAAAATTCGTTCACTAGGGAAATCAATTATTTTTATAACCTTTTTTGAAGCAGAATTTGCGTTTCTGTTTGTAGGGGCTGCTTTTATTCTATTCGGACCGATGATCGTTTCTGAGCCTGAATTTACTTATATGGCTTATTTTATTCCTCTTGCTTTATTGTTGGGATCCCTTGCCGCACCGACCGATCCATCAGCTACATTGGCGGTTGAACACCAATACAAGGCAAAAGGTGAAGTCACCTCAACAATTATGGGGGTGGCGGCCTTTGATGATATTCTTGGAATAATAAATTTCAGCCTCGCAGTTTCTATAGCAGGTATTTGTATACAGCATCAATCCTTGGGCTTTTATTCCATTGCCCAACCTTTTATCAAGATATTTGGTTCTATCATTGTGGGTTGTCTGTTTGGTTTTTTTATGAATTTTATAGCGAAGATGGTTAAACAAGAAACAGAAGGGGTTTTAATTACGCTTATTATTGGTCTTTTGGCCTTATGTTATGGTTTCGCAGGAATGTTTGGCGCGGACGAACTTTTATCTACCATGACGATGGGGATTGTTGTCGTAAATTACAACATGAAAAAGGATGAGATATTCAAATTACTCGAAAGGTATACCGAAGAACTGATTTTCGTCCTTTTTTTCACCATAAGCGCTATGCACCTTGATTTTTCGGTTATGCTCTCGAATTATTTATTCATAATTGTTTTTATAGTATTTCGTGCAGTCGGCAAATTTAGTGGGACATTCGTGGGTGGTAAAATATCTAAATCGTCTTTATCTATACAGAAATTTACCAGCGGAGGCTTAATATCTCAGGGTGGCATTGTGATTGGTTTGGCTCTGCTTATTAAGCAAAACCCTGCTTTTAATTCAATTTCTGACGTTATTTTAAATGTGACTATTGGTGCAACAATTGTCCATGAAATTGTAGGGCCTTTCATTGCTAAATTTGTACTTGAGAAGGCAGGAGAGATTACGTTGAATGGGAAAAGTGTGTAAAATAAAGCGATAGTGCTGAATTGAAAGAGTTGTTCCCTTTTCCTTTTGGACCAATTTGCTCATTAGACAGGAGTAGGCCATGGCTGGCGGCTGGACGCGTGATGGCGCGGTACAAGACCAAATCGATGCAGACATCGAGGAAGCGGTGGAACGCGCCAGGAGTAGGCTCACCGCGGGTGAAAGCCTGATTGAGTGCGAAGAATGCGAATGTGCTATTCCAGAGAAGCGACGTGAGGCGATCCCTGGGGTGCGGTTCTGCGTTGAGTGTCAATCTGCCCTTGAAAAACAGGAAACAGTTTCTAGTGGTTTCAATCGCCGTGGCAGCAAGGACAGTCAGCTCAAGTAGTGGCGTCGCTTATGTAGTTATCCCGCCAAAGCTCATAAAACTAGTGAGAACGAATATTCTTATGGTTTGTGAAATATAATAGCCCTGAAATAGACCTGGTCTGCTAAAAGAATAAGGGAAGCAACGAAGACGTAGGGCGGTTATGGGCGCTTACTTAAAAGGAGATATCGACATGAGCAAAATCTTTGAAAAATACACCATACGTGGAATCGAATTTCGCAACCGACTGTGGGTTTCGCCGATGTGCATGTATTCAAGCGAGGATGGCATGCCGACCGATTGGCACCTCGTCCACCTTGGGAGTCGAGCCGTGGGTGGTGCGGGGATGCTGATGATGGAGGCGACGGCGGTTGTCCCCGAAGGGCGAATATCGCCTGCGGACGCGGGGATATGGTCGGATGCGCACCGCGATGCATACCAGAGAATTACCCGGTTTATAAAGCAGCAGGGTGCTGTCGCGGCAATCCAACTTGCCCATGCCG
>JAQUDG010000040.1 GCA_028685815.1 Desulfuromonas sp. | reverse complement strand
TGCATGGCACTCTCCCCCCTCTTTTATTGCGAATTCCATTGCACACTATTCAACTCTGGCACGCTGGGCAGAACCAACTCGAGCGCTGTCCGATCACCTGTTTTTGTAAAATGGTGCCACATTCTGTACACGGCTCTTTATCGCGGCCATACACCAGCAGTTGTTGCTGAAAATAGCCCGGCTTTCCACTTCCATCGACAAAATCTTGTATGGTAGTTCCACCCGCTTTAATTGCCTTCTGCAGCACCTCAATAATGTGCCGGTGCAATGCTTCCCACTCGGGTTGACTCAATCCTCCTGCAGGGCGTAGCGGATGAAGACGGGCGAGAAACAAAGCCTCGTTGGCGTAGATATTCCCCACTCCGACAACCACATGATTGTCCATGATGAAACTCTTAAGCGCCCTTTTGCTCCCTTCACCCTTGCGAACAAGATAATCTGAGGTAAAAGCATCTCCTAACGGTTCAGGCCCAAGTTTATCCAGCAGTCGATGCCCCTGCTCCGTCGCCGGCTTCCACAGCACCAAGCCAAAACGGCGAGGATCTCGGTAGCGCAAGATACCCTTGTCAAGGATAAAATCGAGGTGATCATGGCGCTCTGGCGCCTGGGCGGCGCTCAGATAACGCAGCGAACCAGTCATGCCCAGATGAATGAGGATAGTACCTTTTTCAACCTGGAGCAGCAGATACTTTGCCCTGCGTTGCAAGGCGGTGATCCGCTGGCCTGATACGCACACAGCCAAATCAGCAGGGATGCGATAGCGTAGTTGCGCCTGGCGGATGCACACATCTGCAATGGTTTTGTGCACAAGTAAGGGCTCAAGTCCGGAACGGATCGTTTCAACTTCAGGCAACTCAGGCATGTTTAAAAGCAGACTCCGCGATTGATGATCATTTCACAGCTTAGGTGTTCATCCCCAATTGCGCAGAGCTCGGTTACAGGCAGCTTGTATCCCCGCAGGTAGCGCCATCCCCCTTTCACCTTGCTGAGTTCGGCAACTTCGTAGTAACTAGCGTCGCTACCATCCGGTAGGGTTACTTCCATGCTATGCAACACCTTGACGCGGTTTTGTTCGGTATGTTCAGCTGCAATTCCCCCCCCCGCCAACTCTTGTCTGAGCACAGTACATTTCCCAACTTGTGGCGCTGCAAGTAATTCTACCTGCACGTGTCCAAGATAATCCTGACAACTGGTAAAATTGCGCCTGAAGTTAGAGTCGGGGTGATAGCTTGCGTAGATAAAACTGTATTCTGCACACTGAAGAGCGGCTGCCCGAGCACAGATGAGCTCAGCTGGGCCCAGCTGAGAAAGAGCTTTGAGACTGAAATCAATATTATGCATATACGTTTAGTGTGCTTGCCAATTAAAGGCTAAAGGCGTGGATCTAGGATGTCGCGCAACCCCTCTCCAAGCAGGTTATAGCCCAGAACCGTTATCAAAATAGCTAGGCCAGGAAACACTGAAAGCCACCAGGCCGTACCCAAGGTTTGCTTGCCGGCGATGAGCATGTTGCCCCAGGATGGCGTTGGGGGTTGCACCCCGATGCCAAGAAAAGATAGGGCGCTCTCGGTAAGGATGGCTCCGGCTACCCCCAAAGTGGCTGACACCAGAACCGGAGAGATTGCATTAGGGAGGATATGGCGCAGGATTATGCGTAGATCAGAAGCACCAAGGCCGCGTGCTGCCATGACAAAATCGCGCTCTCGTAAGGAGAGGAATTCAGCCCTTACCAAACGCGCCACCCCCATCCAGCTGGTCAAGCCTATAATAGTCATGATGTTCCAGATGGAAGGTTCTAAAAATGCGATGACCGCCAGAATAAGAAAAAAGGAAGGGAAGCACAGCATAACATCGACAAAGCGCATAATCACGCTATCAACCCAACCGCTATAGTAACCTGCTGCAGCGCCTAGCATGATACCAATAACGCTCGCTATCCCCACGGCCACAAACCCTACCAGCAGCGAGATACGCGCCCCATAGGCAATGCGCAAAAACACATCGCGCCCCAGATCGTCAGTGCCTAGCCAGGCACTCCAGTCCGGCGCTTGCAACTGGCGTGAGATATCCACAGAGCCCGGATCGCCAGGTAGCAGAGGGGCGCAAAGGGCTAAGATAAACATCACTGCCACCACTGCTGCCCCACTCAGCGCCATGGTGTTCCGGCGTAGCTTATGTAAGGTTCTGCTCTGCATTACTGCCATTATTTCAGCCTCGTATCAATTCACACTGCTCACTGCTGCAACAAGCGTGGAATCAGCTTATGCGCCGCATGGTAGACCACACCTCCAGCCCGCGCAGATTTTTCACTATAACCTGCGTTCGTTCCACTGCTAGCAAAGCCACCTGCGGAATCATATAGAATGTAGGGTACCGGATCCATGGAGTGGGTGCGTGAATGTAGAGGGGTCGGATGGTCAGGCATGATGAGCATGCGATAAGGGCCAAATCCGTCCAGCTTATCGAGCATAGCACCAACAATCTTCTCGTCAAAAAGTTCAATGGCCTGAATTTTTTCCGCCATATCCCCACTATGTCCGGCCTCGTCTGGAGCTTCTACGTGGAGATAGACAAAATCTTTTTTCTGCAGCGCCGTTAGAGCCGCTTCAACCTTGCCAGCATAGTTGGTATCAACGTATCCGGTAGCGCCCGGCACATCCACGGCGTCCAGTCCCGCGTAAATACCGATCCCCTTAATCAAGTCCACAGCAGACACCACTGTTCCATCAATGCCGAATTTTTCTTTATATGTCTGGATGTGTGGAGCCTTACCTTGCCCCCACAGCCAGATAGAATTAGCCAAAGATTTTCCCGCATCGGCGCGCGCTTTATTAACCGGATGGTTATTCAATATCATCTGGGCGGAAGTGGTCAATTGAATCAGGGTGTCGGCGCCCACTCCCGTTGGCAGTTTATCTTCAATGCTTTGATTAATTATATCGTGCGGCGGGATGCACAACATCTGATCTTTCCCATTCCGCCATACCATAAGATGGCGATAGGAAACTCCGGGATAAAATTCTATCCCGTCTCCACCAAGTTGATCCTGCAGCGCTACGATCAACTCCCTAGCTTCAGCACTACCGATATGCCCGGCAGTAAAATCAAACATGTAGAGTTTTCCGTAGTTATGGACAATATCCACCAAGTTAAGGCGAAAGGCGACATCGTCAGGCCCGAGTTTTACCTTCATACTCGCTGCTTCTAAGGGAGAGCGCCCACTGTAACAGGTGGCTGGGTCATAACCGAACACGCTTAGATTGGCCACATCGCTACCTGGATGAAAGCCCTCTGGCACCGTATGGGCTAAACCCACTTCACTGCTGGCAGCTAGTTTATCCATATTGGGGGTGTTGGCGTATTCCAACACAGTTTTACCGCCCAACTCCTCCATGGGTTCATCGGCCATTCCATCGCCGAGCAAGACAATATACTTCATGTGTTTCCTCAATTGTTGATTGAAACGTATTAATTACGTGGATGAAAACGCTCATGTACTTGTTTAAGATGTGCCCTGGTTACATGGGTGTATATTTGGGTTGTAGATATATCCACATGTCCAAGTAGCACCTGAACTACGCGCAGATCGGCACCATTTTCGAGCAGATGGGTAGCAAACGCATGGCGCAGGGTGTGCGGGGTCACGTTTTTCCTGATCCCAGCCTCGGCGGCACGGCGCTTAATAATCTTCCAGAAGCCCTGGCGTGTCAACCCCTGAGCGGAACGATTAAGAAATACGTAGTTGCTCCGGCGTTCGCGGAGTAAAAGTGGGCGCCCATGCTCAAGGTAGTGCTGCAACACCTCGATGGCTTCCTCTCCCACCGGAACAATGCGTTGCTTGTCTCCCTTGCCTACGGTCCGAATGTAGGCGCTCGCTGGATGATAATCTTCCAGCTGCAAAGATATCAGCTCCGAAACCCGCAGACCGCACGCATACAGAACCTCAAGCATGGCGCGATCGCGTAAGCTCAGGGCGTCATTTTTAGTGCATACCTGTAGGAGGGCTTCAACTTCGTTCAAGCTCAGAATATGGGGCAAGGTTTGGAGCAGCTTCGGGGTCTCTATCCCAGCTGCAGGATTATCTTTGAGCCAGCTTTCCTCCAGCGCAAAGGCATAAAATCCCCGTAATGCCGCCAAAAAGCGGGCGCGACTGCGCACACCTAAGCCTTGATCTTTCAGGTAAGTAAAAAATGCCAGAATGTGTTCTCTAGTTACCTCCCGCGGGGTGTGGGCTCCCACCGAGCTGCAAAATTCGATATGACGCAGCAAATCGGCACTGTATGCTACGATACTGTTGTGCGCCAACCCTTTTTCTACTCTAATGTAGTCGGTAAAATCATCCAGCAAGGAATCAAATGTATCTTTTACCATCACTGCAATTGCTCCATCAGCGCCTGGTGCAATTCGGATAGCTTCTCCTCGTGCAGCAATTTTTCGCCAAATATATCCTGCACATAAAAAGTGTCACCAGCCTGTTTCCCTTGGGTAGTTATTTTAGCCACACCAATATACAACCCCAACCGATTAAGGGTAGAGTTGATGGCGTACAGCAAACCGACTTTATCCTTGGCAGTAATGTCAATGACTGTATAGTCAGCAGAAACCTCGTTGTTAATGCTGACCAACGGAGGAACACCGGGGGTAACTTTTAATTCAGAAAAACGTAACGCTTCGCGCCGCTGTTTTACCAGAGCACTCAGATCGTCGCGTCCCTGTAGATACTTAAGAAGATCTCGCTCTATTGCATCCCAGTCATCATCTCGGCCACCCTGGTCATCCTCCAAGCAATCTTTCCCGTATGGGCTATGTGAGCCTGAATCTACCTGCAATATATCCACCGCCATTCCATTGCTCAGGGTATATATCTGCGCTTCGAGGATATTAATGCCATTGCCTGCCATCACTCCGGCGATGGTGGTAAATAGACCGGGCACATCTAGAGTAACAATGATGACTTCGCTGAAGTTAAGTTCTGGATCAAATCTGACTTGCATGGAGAGGGGTTTGTTGCCTCGGTCAAGAATAACCCTAATTTGATCTGCGAGTTCCTCGGAATAGTGTGCCATTACATGTCTGGTACTGAAAAATCGCAGTGCTTCACGCACGCGCTTTTCAGGATATTCATCCTGTAACATCTTGACAACCGCCCGTTTTCGGTCGCGGATTTTCTCTGAACGGCTCTCCTGCTCAAAGTTGCCCCGCTCCAACTGCGCATAGGTTTTCTGATAGAGCTCTTGGAGCAGAAAACCCTTCCACTCTGTCCATGCGTTGGGGCCAACCGCTTTGATGTCGGCAAAGGTAAGCAGATAGAGGATGTTGAGATTTTCGCTCATCTGCATGGTATCGGCGAACTGCTTAATCTGGTTCTCGTCATTGATATCTCGCCGCTGGGAGATATGCGCCATCTCCAGATGGTGAGCCACAATGAACTGCAGTCGCTGACTCCCTTCCTTGCTTAAACGTAGACGCCGCGCAATGGTGGGCACCAGCTTAGCCCCTTTTTCGGAGTGCCGCCCTCCTTGCCCTTTGCCAATATCGTGAAGCAGCACCGCCAGAATAAGCAACTCCGGTTTGTCAATATCACGCGCCAGGCGGGTCAATAACGGCTTACTTTCCTCGTATTCTCCCTGCCACAGACGGGTTATCTCCTTTACTGCAAACAGAGTATGCGTATCTACCGTGTAGATATGGTAAGCATCGTGCTGAACACGACAGTAGATGCGTTTAAATTCGGGGATAAAATAATTAAGAAACAGCAGATGGTGCATCTGTTCAAGGGTTTCATAAACATGTTTTTTGTAGCGCAATATATCAAGAAACACCCCAGCCATTTTGCTTGAACGCCGCATGCTGTCATTAATGCGCGCTTGATTCTCTCGAATCATACCTTTTAACGTCAGGCTCAATTTCACTTCATGGCGCTGGCATAGCCAGAACGCGCGCATAATTTGGGTCGGGTCTACTTCAAACAAATCACTGCGGAAGGTGTAGAGTTCACCGCGCAACACAAAGAAAAAGTGGTCGATATTGCGGCGCTGCAGATGGCGCGTATAACTCAACTGCGGGCGCAGGGATTCTTCGGCTGCAGCAATCATGCTCGAGGCGATGTGCTCCACTCGACTCGCCGCGGCGTAGTAATCCTGCATAAACTGCTCTACCGCAAGCCCCGATTTATCGGCTCTATAACCGAGAAAATCAGCTATTTTTTCCTGCTTATCAAAGTGGAGTTGTTCGTTCTTACGTCCGGATAGATAGTGGAGCTCATTGCGAATTCGCCATAGGTAGTCAAGAGAATGGATAAATTCGGTGTATCTACGCTCTGAAATGACCCCTTTAATGAGTAGGCCGCGCAAGTTATTGACTTTATAGGTGACCTTGCATATGCATAGCGCCATATGCAAGTCCCGCAAACCTCCTTCGCCCTCTTTTATATTTGGCTCAAGGATATATACTGAAGAACCGTAGCGCTGCAGGCGCAGTGCATTCTCTTCGAGTTTGGCCTTGAAAAAAGTGCGAGTATTGCGGTACAGTAGCGGCTTCAGAACTGTGTTGGAGAACTCATCATACATACTTGGCGCACCACAGATGAAACGAGCATCAAGCATCGCCGTATATGCACTTAGATCGATAGCAGCTATCTCAAGACATTCAGCGTTCGTGCGCATACAGTGCCCAACGCTATAGCTTAAATCCCACAACAAATAGAGGATTCGCTCCGACAACTCCCCCAGAGCGTCGCGCCGAGAATCAGCGATATAGAACATTAAATCCACATCCGAATACGGATTCATCTCCCCCCGCCCGTATCCTCCGAGCGCAATCATGGCACAGGGGTAAGCCCTCATACCACAACAGGCGAACTCAAATACTTTGATAACCATAGCGTCGGTAAGGGCCGTCAAGCGTGTAACAATATTCGCGCCTGAAGCCCCCTTTCGATGCCGACTCCTGATTTTGTCTGCATGCCACTGCTGGTACCCCTGCGCGCAGGCCAGAAATTGAGCGCGCAGCGTGCTGAAATCCTCGCCTTGGCAGCGCTGGACAATCAATTTATCCAGTTCAGAAAGCTCGAATTTTGGTAACTCAGCCATTTAGTTTACCGCCACCATGTTCTGCCCACGCAGGTACGATTTAACCCCTAGGGCTATCCCTTCAACGGCTGTGGCATGAAAATCGTTATTACGCAGCAATTTTGCGTCATGAGGGTTGCTGACAAATGCAGCTTCAACCAGAATCGAGGGCATGTCGGCACCTAAAAGCACATGAAACGGTCCCTGCCTTACCCCAAGATCCCGAATACCAGTAAAGCGCTTGCTCAGTTTGCTGACCATGGAATTCTGCACCTCAGTGGCCAAGCGACTGGACTCATTAATCTTAGAATTGGCCATGAGGTCAAACAAGATGAGCTCCAGATCTCCAACCTCTTGCAGACTCATATTGTTTTCCCGCGCCGCAACCTCTACTGCTTTGTCGTTTTTAGAAAAATTCAGAAAATAGGTTTCGGTACCGCGCGCACTCGTGTTCACGCTTGCGTTGACATGCACCGAGATAAATACGTCTGCACCAAGGCGATTGGCCATAGCGGTGCGCTGCTGCAGGGTGAGGTAGACATCTTCAGAGCGGGTGAGGTGTACATCACAGTCAAGATGGCGGCGTAACGCCTGCGCTAATTTTTTACCCATAGCCAGGGTTACGTCTTTTTCATATAGGTTATTGGGCCCGACAGCACCAGGGTCCTTGCCGCCGTGCCCGGGATCAACCACAATGCATAGGCGCTTATTCTTGCTGTTTTTAGCAGGGAGACTGACCATATCCACATGTCCAGCGACCGCACCAGCCAACAGAGTATCTACGTGATCTTTCGCGGCACGCGGGGCGGCACGGAGTTCATCATGCCCCGCTTTGACTACGGGCCCAGAGCTGTTGGCGATATCAATCACTATCCTGGACGGCTCATCTAGGGTAAAGACGTTGTAAGCCGCATCTTGCGCAAGATCACACACCACCCGCGCAGCTGCGCCATCGTGGCCGATCCGTACAGTCTTCAGCACACTGCCGCTGTGCTCAATGGGGTATCGGTCAGTCAGGCTTGCGTGGTTTTTCACGCCAGCGATATCCACATATATCCGGGCGGGTGCGGTGAGGCTTCCGGCACTAAAACGCGCCGTGCTGGTGGTCTCAATCACCACGCGTATCCGCTCAGGGGTGACTGAATGGCGAATATCCGTCAGGAAATTGCCCGCAGCGGACGGAGCAGTAACAGTAGGCGCTGGCGCACGCTTGAGTTCTGCGAGGGTGTAACCACAGCGCTCGATCAGGCGCTCGGCAGCCGGGCGCATATCGCCATCAGGGTAGCGCCCTATCAAGCGGTGGCACAGCTGCGCAGCCTCTCTCTTATCGTCAAAACGTTCAAGATGCAGTTTTGCCCGCAGATACATGGCATCATCGGCAAGACTGCTACGGGGAAACTGTTCTTCAAGTTTGGTAAGCAGGGTTACGGCCTGGTCCAGATCTGAACGCAGATGGGAAATTTCTGCCAGCCGGGAGTATCCCTTGCCGAGCAGATAATAAGCTGATGGTGTATTTGGGTGTTGGGGGTATGTCTCTACAAATGAATGTAGCGGGGCGAGTACTTTGTCCCAGTTGTGCCGATACTGCTGCTTGGTGTTAGATTTCAGCAGAGTGTATAACTCAGCGCGTGCTCCGAGGTATTCCTGCTGCGGGCCAGCCTGCGCCAACGTCACTCCCAGCAGAAGCAGCATCAGGCTGAAACCCATTATCAGAATAATCGAGCGAGCGGTCACCCGAGCAGATCTCTGGGTAGTCAACTGAGCACAGGGGGACACCGGCCGGTGGATAAAACCGGAATTAGATTTAAGCAAGGAGCCGTTTGAGTTCATCCAGAACATAAATCGCTTCCAGAGGGGTGATACGTTCAATGTCAATACTATGCAGGCGCGCATGGATAGGATTCTCATGCCCATCGAACAGCTGGTTCTGACCAGAGTCAGCATTTTGACTCGACCCATGCGCCTCCGATGCCGGAGCTGAAGCGGTAACTGCCGCCGCGCTTGTGGCTATTGCATGCTCTTGTTCGAGCGTGTGTAAGACTTCGTTTGCTCTGGCGATCACCACCTCGGGTAGACCGGCCAAACGCGCCACCTGAATGCCATAGGAGTGGCTTGCACCACCAGGAATAATGCGGCGCAAAAACACAATCTTGTCTTTCCACTGACGCACCTCAACGTTAAAGTTGAAGATGCGCGCATGGATATTTGCCAGCTCCGTGAGCTCGTGATAGTGGGTGGCAAATAGAGTGCGCGCGGCAACATTTGCATTGTTATGCAAAAATTCTGCCACCGCCCAAGCGATACTTATACCATCAAAGGTGGAGGTACCGCGACCAATCTCATCTAAGACAATAAGGCTACGCGGCGTGGCATGGTTGA
Source organism: Desulfuromonas sp. (assembly GCA_028685815.1). Classification (GTDB taxonomy): domain Bacteria; phylum Desulfobacterota; class Desulfuromonadia; order Desulfuromonadales; family Desulfuromonadaceae; genus JAIVHC01. The sequence goes on along the minus strand of JAQUDG010000040.1, from coordinate 11,655 downwards.
GGATGTTAGCAGTTTCGCTCATCTCCACCATAAAAGTTGACTGCCCCTGCGCTAGGTTATCACTGGCACCTACACGGGTAAATATCTGATCCACCACCCCTATGCGGGCCTGTTGCGCCGGCACAAAGGAACCGGCCTGTGCCAGCAAGACAATCAGAGCTACCTGGCGCATAAAGGTTGATTTGCCCGCCATATTCGGTCCGGTGATCACCAGAATTTGCGCGGTTTCGGTGGCGAGTTTCACGTCGTTGGGAACAAAACTCTCTCCCAAGGTCATGGTTTCAACCACTGGGTGACGCCCCTGTTCAATCTCAAGCACGGTGCTCGAATCCATCGTAGGACAGCAGTAATTACGCTCATGCGCTAGTTCGGCAAACCCAAGTAACACATCCAGCGCCGCCAGAGATTCCGCCGTCGTCTGAATTCTGCTCCCCTGCTGCGTGACATAGGTGCGCAGGCGCTGAAATATTTCATACTCCAGTGCGTTCAGACGATCCTGTGCATCCAAAACCTTATCTTCGTACTCTTTGAGTTCAGGGGTGAAGTAGCGTTCGGAATTCGCCAGGGTCTGCTTGCGTTCATAGTGGGACGGAACCTTGCCAATTTGAGTTCTGGGCACATCGATAAAATAACCAAATACCCGATTATAGCGCACTTTGAGGGTGTTAATTCCGGTGGAGGTACGCTCCTGCTTCTCAAGGCGCGCGATCCACCCTTTCCCTTCGCGGGTAATGGTGCGTAATTCGTCCAGATCTGGGGCATATCCATCCCGGATAATCCCCCCTTCGCGCACACTCATGGGGGGTTCCGTCGCCAACGCCGCTTCCAGCAGCTCCACTACATCCTCTAGCGGATCAATGGAACTGCGAAATTCGGATGCTAGCTCAGCGTTGAAGCTATCCAAATGTTCAAGGATGGGGGGAATATTCTGCACCGAAGTCAGGACGCAGAGCAGATCTCTGGCATTGGCGCTCCCCATGGAAATTCGGGTATTAAGGCGCTCCAGATCATGGATCTGTTTCAACGCAACGTGCATGTCAGCACGCAGCACTGGTTGGCGTATCGCCTCGGCAACCATTTCATGCCTGCGGCAGATTGCGTCGACATGCACCAAGGGCATGGTCAGCCATTGACGTAGGGTTCGGCTCCCCATGGAGGTAACCGTGCGGTCCACAGCGCCAAGGAGTGAGCCACGGCGTTTTTTATCCCGCATGGTCGCGGTAATTTCCAGATTGCGCCGCGTGTCGGTGTCAAGGATCAGGGCATCAGAGGTGTGGTAGGTTTGTAGCGAACGGATATGGCCGACAGAGCCGCACTGAGTCTGCTCCACATAATACAGGGCAGCGCCAGCAGCACTGATAGCTGTAAGCTGGTCCGCGCAGCCAAACACTCCCAGATGTTCAGTGGCAAAAAAACGCAACAGGCGCGCTTCTGCATCATCGGGAGTGAAGATATCTTGCGGTAGTGCATCCAGGCGCACATTATCCACCGCTGCTCCCAACTCCTGTTGAAACACATCTAACTCAGCTTGCGATACAAGAATCTCGCGCGGAGCGATGGCGCTTATTTCGCGCCCGACATCATTTAGGTGCGCCACGGAAGTTACGCGGAAATGCCCGGTGGACAGATCCAGCGAGGCGACTCCATATGCATCTTTTACTTTAGAGATAACCAGAAAGAAGTTATTGACGTCCGGCTCAAGGAGTTCCTGCTCGATGGCAGTGCCCGGGGTGATAACCCTTACTACTTCGCGCTTCACCAGCCCCTTAACTTCACGGGGATCTTCCACCTGCTCGCAGATAGCCACCTTGTATCCAGCCGTCACCAGTTTGGCCAGATAGGGCTGGGAGCTGTGGTACGGAATACCGCACATGGGGATCTCATCTGCGGCGCCCCTGTTGCGGCTGGTAAGGGCAATGTCAAGAACACGTGCTGCGGTTACCGCATCATCCAGGAACATCTCGTAAAAATCTCCGAGACGAAAGAATAGGATGGCATCCGGGTAGCACGCCTTTATCTCCAAATACTGACGCATCATTGGAGTTTGGGTAGGCATAACCTTACTCAATCAGGCGCCCGATCCGCCCCCAGCGTGGGCGACTGTTTTCGTTATTCCACGACCAATACTTTATAAACGCCTGCCCTTTGATCTTATCTTCTGCAACAAATCCCCAGAAGCGACTGTCGTAGGAGTTATCTCGATTGTCGCCCATGACAAAATAGTGTCCTGGCGGAACCTGCAGTTCCGGCATGAAATCGCGCCTATCCTGCGGAGGAGGCATGGTTCCAGGATATATGGTACGTGCCTCTTTGTGTACTGTCTGCTCTATGGCGTAGTGCTCGCCATTTATATAGAGCTTTTTGTCCCTAATCTCGAGTCGATCGCCGGGCAAGCCCACAATACGCTTGATAAAATCGCGGCGTTTCCACCAGCTCATATTTGCATCTTCGGGGAACTCAAATACAATTATATCCCCCCGCGCAGGATTTTTAATTGACAGCACTGAGATATCCGTAAAGGGAATTTTGGTGCCATACATAAACTTGCACACCAGCAGATGATCCCCGATCAACAGGGTATCTTCCATGGAGCCGGACGGGATTTTGTACGCCTGCACCACAAACGACCGAATGATCAAGGCCAGAACCGCAGCTACAATCAAGGCTTCTGAATACTCACGGTACCACGGTTTTTTGCTTTTATTTTTAGGTAGTTTACCCATAATTATTAATCTTTTGTCTTAAGTATGGCAAGAAAGGCTTCTTGAGGCAGTTCAACGTTTCCAATCTGCTTCATGCGCTTTTTGCCCTCCTTTTGCTTTTCCAGCAATTTACGTTTACGCGAGATATCTCCACCGTAGCATTTAGCAGTAACGTCTTTGCGCAGCGCCTTGACCGTCTCACGCGCAATTATCTTTCCACCTACAGCAGCCTGAATTGCTACTACATATTGTTGGCGTGGAATAAATTCTTTCATCTTCGAGACCATCTCACTGCCACGCTCCTGGGCTTTGTCTCGATGAACTATAAGTGACAGTGCGTCAACGGTTTCGCCATTGATTAGGACATTCATCCGCACCAAGTGACTGGGGCGATAGTCAAGGTGCTCGTAGTCAAGTGAAGCGTACCCTTTGGACAGCGACATCAGACGGTCATAAAAGTCCATCACGATCTCGTTTAAGGGCAGTTCATACACAATCATCACCCTGGTAGCGGTCAGATAACGGATTTCGCGCTGAACACCGCGTTTTTCCTCACACAGGCGCAACACCGCACCAACATATTCATTGGGCACATGCACAGACGCAAGGATAAACGGCTCTTCGATGCTAGCAATTTCCTGCACATCGGGAAGCTTATATGCGCTGTCGACATTGATCTTTGCCTGTTTGTGGGTTGTCACGTGATACACAACCGTGGGCACCGTAGTTATAAGATCGATGCCAAACTCGCGCTCCAAACGCTCCTGTATGATTTCAAGATGCAACAGTCCTAAGAAACCACAGCGGAACCCAAACCCAAGGGCTGCAGAGTTTTCCGGCTCAAAGGAGATAGAGGAGTCATTAAGCTGTAATTTTTCCAGCGCATCGCGCAGGAGAGGATAGTCGTTGGTATCTATCGGATACATCCCCGAAAACACCATGGGTTTTACTTCTTTAAACCCAGGCAGGGCTTTTTGCGCAGGACGGTGCAGATGGGTGATGGTATCACCAACCTTAGCATCCTTTACCACCTTGATTCCGGCGATCATAAAGCCTACCTCCCCGGCCTGAAGGGTCTTGCGTTCCAGCGGATATGGGGTAAACACCCCCAGTTGCAGCACTTCGTAGCTGCAACGGTTGGCCATAAACTGAATTTTATCTCCCTTTTTCATGGTACCATCCACTACACGCACCAGCACAATAACCCCCTGATACTGGTCGTACCAAGAATCGAACAGCAGCGCTTTCAGTGGTGCGTCAGGGTCACCTTGGGGGGCGGGAACCTTTTGTACAATAGCTTCGAGGATTTCGTGGATGCCAATACCCTCTTTAGCACTGGCGGAAATAGCGTCATGGGTATCGAGGCCAATAATTTCCTCGATCTCCTCCTTCACCCGTTCTGGGTCAGCTCCAGGGAGATCGATTTTATTCAACACCGGGAAGATTTCTAGATTCGCGTCCAGAGCCAGATACACATTGGCTAAGGTCTGAGCTTCCACCCCCTGCGACGCGTCCACTACCAGCAGAGCTCCTTCACATGCCATAAGGGAGCGGCTGACCTCATAGGTAAAATCCACATGCCCTGGGGTGTCGATCAGATTCAGGATGTATTCTTCACCGTCATCGGCCTTGTATTTAAGGCAGGCTGCCTGAGCTTTGATGGTAATGCCCCGTTCGCGCTCAATATCCATTTTATCCAGAAACTGCTCGGTCTTCTGGCGTTCGTTGAGAGCACCGGTGTTTTCCAGCAGACAATCCGCCAGGGTTGATTTACCGTGGTCGATGTGGGCTATTATAGAAAAATTGCGAATGTTCTGTTGTTTCATAATCTCCTGCACTTATGTAAGATGCCTGCCGCTAGCGTACTACCCAATAAAACCAATCACAGCCCCACTCTTTTAAGAGGCTGAACAAAACTGGCCATAATATCGCACCAGCGGCAAAATCGGATGTAAGACTAGTCAGATTCAAAATCTTTGTAAAGAAATAATACCAAAGCATGGCGGTGTGTCGATGCAACCTGTGGTGAAGATAACTGGATTACGCGTACTCTATAAAGTGCTTATAAAATGTACCCGTTTCCAAGGTTAATTTTTCTCATATCAACACCGACATATGTCTTAGCGTGCAAAGCCTAATGATTACAAAGTATTAGCATAGTGAATACAGCACTTTTCAACCTCCACCTTCAACACTTCGAATGAGGCTAAACATCCACCACAACAAAACATTGTACTTGTATATCTCTACGTTTAAATGCTAAAAATTAGCTATGCATACATCTAACCCAGAGATCAGTTTCACAGACTTTCATATCTCGCACCTCAACTTCTCCATCAACCCTGAGTTCAGTGCCTCAAGTCAACATGCTCAGGTTTATACCGAGTTTAAAATTCGGCATGAGCTGCAGGATACAAGACTCAAGGTGTTTCTGGCGGTTATTTTCAAAGATAGCCCCACGCAGAAGATCCCTTTTCTCCTCAATATCGAAGGTGTTGCAGCCTTTAAACTTCAACAGCCCCCTTCCACCTCTGCCATCCAGTCTCTGGTAAAGCATTACTGTGCTGCGGCCATATTCCCCTACCTGCGGGAAGCAATAGCCGACATAACCAGACGCGCCGGTTTTCCTCCTTTGCATATTCCTCAGGTTGATTTTGCCCAGGCATTTGCGCAAGAGTCTGAATCTGGATCGACTTCACCTAATGTACTTCACTGATTTTATGCTGCCCCACTGACTTAAGCCAAAGCATCTGAGCCTGCATAAGCATTCAACTCTAAAGTAAGCGAGAAGATGTGGGCGTGAAGACGCAAGCAGACAGCGCTGTTGACAGGTTTGAACACAAGCCAAACCTCGTGGGAACTGCGGGGGGGTTTTGTTTTGCCTTAACTGGGCGAAAGTGGCATAATCGCGCTTTTGCGTGAAGCGCCAAACAAACCCAAAGGGTAGCCGCAAACATGTCAGGGAGTGACGCCCATGCCTCCACTCCGGCAGCGTCCGCAAGCCTCGCAACATGGCATAACTGCCTTAGCAGCTTTTTAAACTGACACCACTTTTAAATTATACTCTTAGATATTGAGGGGTTATGAAGTACACATCGTCTACCTCTGCGCTTAAGGGACACAGCAGCGCACCAGCCCTGAATTTTAATCATTTCAATCCCATAGGAACTTGGACTCCAACCCCAGGAACCCAAACCTCCCCCACTTCGCTGAACACAGCCCTCAGGCAGATGCAACGTCCGGTATTTTTATGCCGAGATGAGCGCGGCATGTGCCAGGTTCACACTGATGGACAAGCGCTGATGGGCACACTACCAAAAACACTTAAAGGCACGACAGAAGCTTCAATCTCGACACAAATGTTGTTGGCCTATGCCGCCCCGCTGGCGCCACATCAATGTGGCGACCCAGAGTTTCTGCGCAGTCTCGGACTGCGCTATGCTGTGATCGGAGGCTCCATGGCCAAGGGGATAAGTTCAGCAGCCATGGTCAAGGCTCTGGGCAAGGCTGGCATGTTGGGCTTCCTTGGCAGTGCGGGGCTGGATATTGCCGAAGTTGAAGCTCAGATGCGTGAGCTACAGAGTGAGCTTGACCACGATGGTTGTGCCTATGGTTGTAACCTAATCCATAGCCCGAACGAACCGGGACTGGAGCAAGAGCTGGTGGATATGTACCTGCGGCTGGGGCTGAATCTCATCGAAGCTTCAGCCTTCATGCAGATCACCGCCCCTTTGGTTGAATACCGCCTCCACTCCATTCAGCGCGACGCCACTGGCACCATTATCATTCCCAATAAGATTATCGCCAAGGTATCCCGCGAGGAGATTGCGACCCACTTTCTGTCCCCACCACCGGCGGCTATTGTAGCCCAACTGGAAGCGCAGGGTAAAATAAGTGCCGCGCAGGCTGAGCTGGCCAAACACATCCCCATGGCCGATGCGGTAACCGCAGAAGCGGACTCCGGCGGACACACAGACAACCGCCCCGCCTTAGCACTATTTCCTACCATCGTTGCAGTGCGCGACACTCTGCAGCAACGCTATCAGTACGCACAGCGTCCCCATATCGGCCTGGGCGGCGGTATCGCCACCCCCTATGCGGCTGCGGCCGCGTTTGCTATGGGCGCAGCTTACCTTGTGACCGGCAGCATCAACCAAGCCTGTGTTGAAGCGGGCACCTGCCCACAGGTCAAACAGATGCTTGCCGAAGCACAGCAGGCTGATATCGCCATGGCTCCGGCTGCAGATATGTTTGAGATGGGTGTGGATGTGCAGGTGCTCAAGCGGGGCACTATGTTCTCCATGCGTGCGGCTTCACTGTACGAATTGTACCGCAAGCATGAAAGTATAGAACAAATTCCCGCGACGGAGCGTACCAAACTAGAAAAAACTATCTTCAAAGCTAGTCTGGACGAGGTGTGGAATAGCACCAGAAGCTTCTTCGCACAGCGTGACCCGCGCGAGCTAGAGCGCGCCAACGCTGACCCGAAACACAAAATGGCGCTCATGTTTCGCTCCTATCTGGGACAGGCAACCCACTGGGCCATTGAGGGCAACCCAAAGCGCCGGATGGATTATCAGATCTGGTGCGGTCCCGCCATGCCCGCCTTTAACGCTTGGACCAAAGGGACGTATCTGGAGCAGCCAGAGCAGCGCAAGGTAGTTGATGTGAACCTCAATCTACTGATTGGCGCCGCAGTCTGGCTCAGGGCTGGAATGCTCGGCCAAGCGCGTGAACTCTATGAGCACATACATCCGCAGGAAGCACTGGCACTGAAACCATTAACCCATGAAGAGATCAAAGAATACCTGCGTGCCTAACAGAACGTTGGAGTGAACTTCACGGGAATATTAGATCTTAAAATCAATCCCAAAATCAATCCCTACATAGCATAAAGAAGCTTTTGATTTTGCGTGTCCGTCCATGGGCTCGACAGGTTGTTAACTGTTGAGAGCATGGATTTCATACAGGAACCAAACGATGAATTCAAAACCAGATTTTAAAAAAGAAACTACCGCACCCACCCACCTGGCCTCATCCATTCCTCTTGCAGTTGTGGGTATCGGCTGTCTGTTCCCCAAAGCGGCGGACAAATCCACCTATTGGGCCAACATTAAAAACAAAGTGGACGCCATCAGTGAAGTTCCTGAAACCCACTGGCGCACTTCGGACTATTACGATCCGGATCCGAAGCGTGCAGATCATACCTATGGCAAACGTGGCGGGTTTCTAGATCCGGTTGATTTCAATCCACTGGAATTCAATATTCAGCCCAATATCCTCGAAGCGATCGACACCTCCCAGCTTTTGGGGCTTATCGCGGCGCGCGAAGCTCTACGCGATGCTGGCTACGATCCGGCTGGAGATTTCGCGCGTGATCGGGTCTCTGTCCTGCTTGGAGTAACCGGCGCGCTGGAGATGGTGATCCCCCTCGGGGCCAGACTCGGACACCCCATATGGAGAAAAGCGCTGCTCGACTCCGGCATCCCTGGGGCAGTGGCGGATGAAGTGGTTGAACGTATCAGTGCATCCTATGTCCCCTGGCAGGAGAACTCGTTCCCTGGTCTGCTCGGCAATGTCGTCGCTGGGCGTATCAGCAAACAATTCAATCTTGGCGGCAGTAACAGCGTCGTGGATGCAGCCTGCGGCAGTTCTTTGAGTGCGGTACATATGGCGGCAATGGAGCTGGCATGTGGGCATGCGGACATGGTGATCACCGGAGGTATCGACACCTTTAACGATATCTTCATGTACACCTGCTTCAGCAAAACGCCGGCTCTATCCCCTACCAACCAAATTCGTCCGTTCGATGAAGCAAGCGATGGCACCATGATTGGAGAAGGTCTGGGCCTTGTCACCTTAAAACGTCTGGAAGATGCGGAACGCGACGGAAACCACATCTACGCTATCATCAAGAGCGTTGGCAGCGGCAGTGACGGTAAGGGCGGTGCTATCTATGAACCCAGCGTAAACGGGCAAAAACGCACCCTCTTAAATGCTCAGAAACTCGCCGGTGTAGAACCACGCGATATAACCCTTATTGAAGCACACGGCACTGGAACCAAGGTCGGAGACGCCACCGAAATTAAAGCCCTGCGCGAAGTATTCGGTGACAGCGATGGTACTCCTTGGTGCGCCTTGGGCTCGGTTAAATCCCAGATTGGCCACGCCAAGGCCGCCGCTGGTGCCGCTGGACTCATTAAAACGGTGCTGGCACTGCACAACAAGATTATCCCCCCCACTATCAATGTAGACTGCCCGCAGGATATAATTACCGCTGGCAACAGTCCGTTTTATGTCAACACCGAAGCGCGCCCCTGGGTCACAGAAGCGAACAAGCCGCGCCGTGCTGGGGTAAGTGCATTCGGTTTCGGCGGAAGTAATTTTCACTGTATTCTGGAAGAATATCAGCATGAAAAACGCTTCTGCGACTGGGATGGCAGCCCACAGATCATGGCATGGAGCGCCGCATCCCTGGAGGGACTTAAACAACAGCTCGAACAAAGCCAGGTAGATTTGCAGAAGAATTCCGCCACAGCGCCCAGCACAGAACATGTACGCCAGTTAGCCGCGCGTAATCGCACTGCGTTTGACCCTGGGGCTAAACATCGCCTCGTGTGTTGCATCGAAGAATCTGCGCATGCACTTGCTACCCTGGGCCAGGCCCATACCTTGCTTGAAAGCGGTAAAGATCAGGCCTCAACCCCAACGGGGATATACTACAGCGCTGTAGAGCCTATCGGTGCAGATGCAAGCAAGGTTGCGGTGTTATTTCCCGGCCAGGGTGCACAGTATCCATTCATGCTCCGCGATCTCGCGTGTCATGCACCAGAAATGCTCGAAGAGCTGGAGCGTGCCGACGCCATCCTCGAACTGGAGCTGGGGCAAAAGCTCAGCGATCTGATCTACCCCCATAGCGTCTACACCAATGACGATAAAGACGCCGCAGCGCAGAAACTGCAGGCTACACAGCATGCGCAGCCAGCCATCGGCGCCGTCAGTTTTGGTGCTTGGCGCTATCTACAGCGCTATGGGATAAAAGCTGGGGTCTTTGGCGGGCACAGCTACGGTGAACTGACCGCTCTATGTGCCGCCCATTGCTACACCCCGGCGGAGCTGTATCGGCTCTCCGGTCTGCGCGGCACCCTGATGCGCGGTGATGGCAGCGACAAGGGGACCATGCTTGCCGTCTCCGCCCCGCTGGCAGATATTGAGGCCCTGCTTAAATCTGAAGGGCTGGATCTTATCGTTGCAAATAAAAACACCCCGCAGCAAGGGGTGCTTTCTGGGGCACGCGCAGAAATTGAACGCGCCGCCACTGCCTGCAAAAATGCTGGCATGCGCTGCATTCCCCTCGATGTCGCGGCGGCTTTTCACAGTAAGCTGGTTGCCGCAGCCTCCGAACCATTTCACGCTGGACTGGATGCCATTGCAGTACAGGCACCAGACGCCAAGGTCTACGCCAACAAGACCGGCTCAACCTATCCGTCTGAGCCCGATGCGATACGCACCCTGCTGGCACAGCAGATCGCCAGCCCGGTAGAATTTGTGCACCAAATTGAACAGATGCATGCCGACGGTATCACCACCTTCATCGAGGTGGGCCCTGGCGCGCGCCTCTCTGGGATGGTAAAGAAGATTCTGCCGTCTGCGGCGCAGGTACATATCGTCACCCTCGACTCCTCCAACGGCAAGCGTGCCGGCATGCTTGATGTCGCGCGCGCCCTGGCGCAGCTAGCAGCACTTGGGCTACCTCTGGAGTTGCAGCGCTGGGATGAAGATTACGCTCAAACCTATTTAAGCCGCCCTGCAGTGGAAGATAAAAAACCGCGGATGAGCATAAAAATCTGCGGTGCCAACTCCACCAAGGAACGCGAGCCTATCCCACCTAGCACTAGAACCCTGGTGGACAGCCGTGAGATCCATTGCACGCCGTGCCCATCCGCGTCAGGGCAGCAGACCAGTCAGACACAGCCTCAACCACAACATACCACCGCACCTTCACTACAGGTGTTGCGCTCTCAGATGAGCGTACTGCAACAGATGCAGGAAGATACCGCCCGTCTGCACGAACAATTCCTCGCTGGTCAGACCGAAGCGCTGCAAGCCATGCGCAACCTGATGGGACAGCAGGTGGATGCACCCGTGGAGTCTTCGGGCAGCTGGAAGCAGGCGTCTGACCAGCAGGCAAACCCACCGACACCTGTCATTTCACAACAAGTTGCTCCACGCGCGCCTCAATCTAGTGTGACGCGCACCCAGACAACAGCAAATCCTGGAGCAAACGCTCAGGCACATGCGCAATCTCCGAGCTCACAACATCAGAGCGCTCAGCCAGCAATCGATATTGCGGGAGAACTGCTGCGCATCGTAGCGGAGAAAACCGGCTACCCGACCGAAATGCTCGAGCTGGATATGAGCCTCGATGCTGATCTTGGAATTGACTCCATCAAGCGGGTAGAGATCCTCGCCGCGGTGCAGGAGCAGCTTCCAGAACTGCCCGGGGTAGAACCGCAACAGCTGTCGAGTTTACAGACCCTGCGCCAGATTGTAGAAACCTTAAGCAGTGCTGCAGCTGAACTAAGCTCTGCACCTCAGGCGCTATCTGCCACCAGTGCAGCTACTAATATCACTGCAGCTAATATCGATGTAGCAGCAGAACTGCTGCGTATCGTGGCAGAGAAAACTGGCTATCCTACCGAAATGCTCGAGCTGGATATGAGCCTTGATGCCGATCTGGGAATTGACTCCATCAAGCGGGTGGAGATCCTCGCCGCAGTGCAGGAACAACTGCCAGAACTGCCCGGGGTGGAACCACAGCAGCTGTCAAGTTTGCAGACCCTGCGCCAGATTGTAGAAACCTTGAGTAGTGCTGCAGCTGAATCAAGCTCCGCTACAACAACAAATATAGCCAATATCGATGTGGCTGCAGAACTGTTGCGCATCGTAGCGG
>JAQUDG010000039.1 GCA_028685815.1 Desulfuromonas sp. | reverse complement strand
ATCGTCGAGGCACTAGATGCTGTTATGCGCCGCGGCATTCCTACCTGGCTTGAACTCGAACGTGATGCTTTTAAAGGTACAGTCAAGACAGCACCTGTACGTGCTGATATCACCTCCCCAGCTGTTGAGGAGCAGTTGATTGTAGAACTTTACTCCAAGTAAAATATTTCTTACAATCGACAACCCTTATCAATGGAGATGATACATGTATAAGAACTGGCGTGACCTTATCAAGCCTAAGCAGTTGCTGGTGGATAGCCGTACCTTGACAGAACGTTACGGCAAGTTTACGGCAGAACCGTTTGAGCGTGGCTTTGGTACCACGGTTGGGAACTCCCTGCGCAGAATCTTGTTGTCATCTCTTCAAGGTGCAGCAATAACCTCGGTTAGGATTAAAGGTGTTTTGCATGAGTTCACCACAATCCCAGGGGTAACCGAAGACGTTACTGATATCATCCTTAACCTTAAATCGGTATTGGTTCGACTTGAGGGAGATGAGAGTCGGAATATACGGATTGTGAAAAAAGGTGCAGGTGAGATCACTGCCGGTGATATCATATGTGACTCCAACGTGGTAATCCTGAACCCTGAACACCATATCGCTACCTGTATCAAGGAAGCTGATGTTGAAATGGATTTGGTTGTCACCATGGGTAAGGGGTACGTTACTGCAGACAAAAACCGTGATGAGAAGGCTCCTGTGGGTACCATAGCCATTGATGCTATATATTCTCCTATAACCAAGGTTAGTTATGCGGTTACTAATGCACGTGTCGGGCAGATTACCGACTACGACAAGCTGACCCTGGAAGTCTGGACTGATGGCAGTGTCAAACCGGAAGACTCCATAGCGTATGCAGCGAAAATCCTCAAAGAGCATCTGCAGATGTTTATCAATTTTGATGAAGAGCAGATTCCCGAAGAGGAGCCCGAGGAAGAAGAAACTCATAAAATTAACGAGAATCTCTACCGAAGTGTAGAGGAGCTTGAATTATCAGTACGTAGTGCCAACTGTCTTAAGAACGTAGAAATTTCTCTTATTGGAGATCTGGTTCAGAAGACTGAGGCTGAGATGCTCAAAACTCAGAACTTTGGGCGTAAATCGTTAAATGAGATCAAGGATATTCTGGCCGAAATGGGCTTGACATTGGGTATGAAACTGGAGAACTTTCCGGACCCTGAATATCTCAAGGTTTTGCAAAAGGGGCGCGAAGAGGTTTGATCGCATGATCTGATCTCTTTAGCGGATATAGGAAAGGACAATCTGATATGCGGCACAATAAAAGTGGCAGACGTTTAGGACGCAACAGCAGTCATCGTAAGGCTATGCTGCGTAATTTAGTAACGTCATTGCTCGATGTAGAAAAAATAATGACTACCGATGCCAGAGCTAAAGAAGTACGTAAGCTGGCAGAAAAAATGATTACCCTGGGCAAGAAGGGAGATTTGCATGCACGCCGGCAAGCTCTTTCTGTAGTACAGGATAAGAACGTTGTAGCCAAATTGTTTGATCGCCTGGCACCGCGCTACGCTGAGCGTTGCGGTGGGTATACCCGGATAATGAAAGTCGGGAATCGCACAGGTGACAATGCTCCAGTTTCTATTATAGAATTTGTAGAGCACGATCAAGCGGCCGCAGCGGCTGAGTGATTTATATGTAAATATGTTTTAAAAAAAGGCAAGGGGGATTCCCTTGCCTTTTTTTATCTGATTAATTCAGGTGACACGGTTATGCAGATATTTCCATCCCTAGAAGAATTTAAGCAGCAAGCAACTAAAGGCAATATTGTACCTGTCTACACGGAGCTACTCGCTGATCTCGAAACCCCAGTATCTGCATTTATGAAAATTAAGCAGGGGAAATGGGCGTATTTGCTTGAAAGTGTTGAAGGTGGGGAAAAGTGGGGGCGTTATTCTATCCTTGGGTCCGGTGATGCGAGCATATTTCGCTCACGCGGCAAGTATTTTGAGTTTTTGCGCAATGATTGTGTTTATAAGTCAGGTACGTGTCCCGACCCTTTGGGTGAGCTTGAAGCTCTTTTCGCGCAGTATAAACCTGTCGTTAATGCCGCATTGCCCCGCTTTTTCGGAGGGGCGGTAGGGTATTGTAGCTATGATATGGTACGGTTTTTTGAGAAAATTCCTGACTCAAATCCCGCAGTACACCTTGCATGGGACAGTTGTTTTATCTTTTCCGACACCCTGCTTATCTTTGATAATAAAGAACATAAAATAAAAATTATCCATAATGCTCATCTTCAAGCTGATAGCGATCTCGATTCTGCTTATGCTGGCGCCTGCGGGCAGATAGAGTCTATGACTCACCTGCTCCACATTCCATTGCAGTATAAGTCGCGCACTGCTCTAATTTCAGATACTGATCTTCAGCCTAATTTCACGCGTCAAACATTTGAAGCAGCAGTGCGTAAAGCTAAGGAATATGTGTGTAGTGGTGATGTGATCCAAGTGGTTTTATCCCAGTGCTTTAGTGGGGAAGCCGATGTGGATCCATTGGATATCTACCGGAGTTTGCGCACCATCAATCCATCGCCTTATATGTTTTATTTGAACATGGATACTACAGTGGTGGTGGGAGCCTCTCCTGAAGTGCTCGTGCGTAAGGATGGGGGTAGAGTGGATGTGCGTCCTATCGCCGGAACGCGTCGGCGTGGAGTTACACCGCAGGAGGATAACGCCTTAGAGCACGAGTTGCTCGCCGATCCGAAGGAGGTTGCGGAGCACATCATGCTGGTTGATCTCGGGCGTAACGATCTGGGGCGAATCAGCCGTATAGGTACCGTTGAGGTTGACGCATTCAAGCATATCGAGCGTTATTCGCATGTAATGCACATTGTATCCAATGTCAGTGGTGAGCTAAGACCTGAGATCAATGCCTTTGATACCCTGCGCGCTACATTCCCCGCTGGAACTTTAAGTGGTGCACCTAAAATTCGCGCTATGGAAATAATCGATGAACTTGAGCCACAGCGTCGCGGTATTTATGGCGGTGCTGTTGGGTATTTCTCCTTTACTGGAAATATGGATATGGCCATAGCGATTCGTACTCTGCTGATCCAGGATGGGATGATGTTTTTGCAGGCCGGCGCCGGGATTGTGGCTGATTCGGACCCAGGTGCAGAGTATGAGGAAACCATCAACAAAGCACAGGGGGTTATTCAAGCTATTCGCATGGCACGCGGAGGACTGAGCTGATGTTGCTCATGATTGATAACTACGATTCCTTTACCTATAATCTGGTGCAGTATTTCGGTGAACTAGGCGAAGAGGTGGTGGTGTATCGCAATGACGCCATAGATATTGCAGATATTGAGATGCTTAAACCCGATAAATTGGTAATCTCGCCTGGGCCAAGCGACCCTGACCATGCCGGTATATCTGTGGAGGCTATCCGCACTTTCTCTGGGAGGATTCCCCTTTTGGGTGTGTGTCTTGGCCATCAGGCAATTGGGCGCGCTTTCGGAGGGAAAATAGTCCGTGCGTCGGAGCTAATGCATGGCAAAACCAGCCCAGTTCATCACTTTGATACAGACCTGTTCCACGGTCTGCCTAACCCCATTGAAGCAACTAGATATCATTCTTTAGTCGTTGAGAAGCTGAGCCTGCCACCTGAACTGGTGGTGACAGCACACACGCAGGACGGAACTATAATGGGACTGGCACATGCCACTCTGCCGGTATGGGGGGTACAGTTCCATCCGGAGTCCATCATCTCTCAAGCAGGGCGCGAGTTGTTGCAGAATTTTCTCAAGCTGGCTGGTGCTACGGAGTACAGACATGATTAAAGAGGCAATAGCTCAGGTGGTTGAAGGCAAGGATTTGAGTGAAGGGGTGATGGTTGAGGTGATGCATCAAATAATGGGGGGAGAAGCTACCCCAGCGCAGATAGCCTCATTTATCACCGCTCTACGCATGAAAGGGGAGACCGTCGAAGAGATCAGTGGCGCGGCGCGCGTTATGCGCGCGCGCGCGACCCCTATTCATGTTGGGGCAAGCGTCGGTATTGACCGTGAAGAGATTAACGTTGAACGCGAGACCATCATAGATACATGCGGGACCGGTGGCAGCGGCACGAAAACATTTAATGTCTCCACTACGGTTGCCATTGTTATCGCAGCTTGTGGAGTAAAAGTAGCTAAGCACGGCAATCGCAGCGTCTCGTCGGCATGTGGAAGTGCAGATGTCTTAGAGCGTCTGGGGGTAAACCTCGAGGTTTCGATAGCTACGGTCGAAAAAGCTGTAAACGAGATCAACGTTGGGTTCCTTTACGCTCCATCGTTACACGGGGCTATGAAGTTTGCTATTGGACCCCGGCGCGAAATTGGTATCCGCACCATATTTAACACCCTTGGCCCCCTCACCAATCCGGCATCGGCCAATCGTCAAGTGCTTGGTGTCTACCGCGAAGACCTAGTTGAGCCTATAGCACATGTGCTGATGCGTTTAGGGTGTCGGCGCGGCTTTGTGGTACACGGCCTCGATGGGATGGACGAAATAACCCTCACAACCTCGACCCGCATTGCCAGTATTGTGGAAGGCCAGGTTGAGGTTTCTTTGCTCGATCCAACGGAGCTCGGATTTGAACTCTGCAGCATGGATGATATCAGGGGAGGGGATGCGGTATGCAACGCCAAGATTATAGAACATATCCTCGCGGGGGAATTGGGCCCAAAACGCGATATTGTGGTGTTGAACAGTGCATATGCCCTTGTTGCTGCGCAGAGAGCTGCTAGCGTTGAAGAGGGAATACGCATGGCACGCGCCGCTCTTGATGATGGCAGTGCCCGGGAGAAACTCGCCGCTCTCATAAGGATCACCAACACATGATACTAGATAAAATTCTGGCGCATAAAGTAGAGGAAGTGCGCAAGGCAAAGGATCACACATCGCAGGATGAGCTTGAGCTGCGTTGTGCCAAACGCTCGGATTGTCGCGGTTTTGAACAGCGCCTGCGCCAAGTGGCACATGTGGGTACAGCAATTATCGCGGAAGTGAAGAAAGGGTCACCGTCAAAAGGGTTGATCCGAGCGGACTTCGACCCGCTTGAAATAGCCAAAGGATATGAAGAAGCGGGAGCCGCATGCCTATCGGTCTTGACCGATGCAGAGTTTTTTCTCGGTAGCCTCGACAGCTTGGAGAGTATTTCACGCCAAGTCACCATCCCTTTGCTGCGCAAGGATTTTATCGTAGATCCGTACCAGATTTACGAAGCACGCGCCAGTGGCGCCGATGCGGTTCTGCTGATTGCGGCGGCGCTTGAAGCTGCGCAATTGGCGGATTACTACGACCTCGCTCGTGAGTTAGGGTTAGATGTGCTCATGGAGGTGCATAACGAGGTGGAACTCGAGGTAGTGCTACAAACTCCCTGCACCTTGGTGGGGATCAATAATCGCTGTTTGAAGTCTTTTGTAACAGATATCGGCGTCACCGAGCGCTTGATCCCACTTATTACCGGCTCTAGGTTGGTGGTGTCAGAAAGTGGTATAAACTCCAGATCCGATATCGAAACCCTGCAGGGGTTCGGCGCTAATGCATTTCTGGTTGGGGAGAGCTTGATGCGTGAAGCTGACTACAGAGCCAAATTGTATGAACTGCGCGGCGTTAGGCAGTGATGTGAAGATTGAGATGGTGCCTGCAATGCAACCGCTTCGAGTCAGGATTAAGGTTTGTGGGATTACCTCAGCGCGGGATGCCTGCGCTGCAGTATCTGCCGGAGTCGATGCGCTTGGCTTGGTATTCTATGCTGGGAGTAAGCGCTGTGTGACCCCTGAGCAGGCCAAGCAGATTAGTGCAGCCATTCCCCCTTTTGTCACGCGGGTTGGATTATTTGTTAATGCAGCACCTGCATACATTGCCCATGTTATGGCCTATTGTAACCTTGATGTCGCGCAGTTGCATGGCGACGAGCTCCCTGCTCAGTGCCACATCCCCGGCGTCAGAGTTGCCAAGGCGCTGCGCTTAAAAGATAGTGTCGATTTTCTCGAATGTCAGGCGTATCGCGCTGCTGGGGTGGAGGCATTTCTAGTGGATGCGTGGGTGCAAGATGCCTACGGAGGTACGGGTGTTTGTGCCGCGTGGGAGTTGGCGGCACAGCTTGCCCGCGAGCAGTGTGTGATTCTGGCTGGGGGGCTGACCGCAGACAATGTAGGCGTTGCTATTCAGCAGGTCTCACCCTATGCTGTGGATGTTTCTAGCGGGGTAGAATTCAGCGCTGGGGTTAAAGATGTACATAAGATGTATGCATTTGTAGATGCGGTTTCGCATGGACATAGGTCCATTTGAGCACCATCTAGCTACGTGCGGTGCGCCTATGGGCGGGCTGCAACAATATTTAGGTTGTGTGCCATATAAGAATGCGTTCCAGAATAGTGAAGGTTTTACAGGAGAGTATTGATGTATACATATCCCGATACTTATGGGAATTTTGGCCGTTTTGGCGGGCGCTACGTGGCCGAAACTCTGATGCCGGCTTTGCTCGAACTAGAAAAAAGTTATGCAGCAGCGTGCGCCGATCCTGCGTTTGCGCAGGAACTGCATTATTATCTGCATAACTATGTCGGGCGTCCAAATCCGCTGTATCATGCCGAACGCTTAAGCGCGCATCTCGGTGGTGCACAGATCTATCTCAAACGCGAGGATCTGAACCATACTGGTGCTCACAAGGTTAACAATACCGTCGGGCAGATTCTCCTAGCGCGGCGCATGGGCAAAAGTAAGGTTATTGCCGAAACCGGCGCGGGACAACATGGAGTGGCCACCGCTACGGTGGCAGCGCGTTTCGGTCTGCAGTGTGACGTGTTCATGGGAGAAGAAGATATCAGGCGGCAGTCACTCAACGTATTTCGGATGAAGCTGTTGGGCGCAGAGGTGCATCCTGTCAGTAGTGGTACGGCGACCTTGAAGGATGCTATGAACGATGCTCTACGTTATTGGGTCAGCAGCGTACGCGACACCTTTTATGTGATCGGCACTGTTGCTGGTCCCCATCCATACCCGATGATGGTGCGCGATTTTCAGGCGGTTATCGGACGTGAGACCCGAGAGCAGTTGATGCAACAAACCGGGCGCCTGCCCGATGTCCTGCTAGCCTGCATCGGCGGCGGTTCCAATGCCATGGGGCTGTTTTATCCTTTTGTGGATGATCTACAGGTACGCATGGTAGGGGTCGAGGCCGCCGGACTTGGAATTGAAAGCGGTAAACACGCGGCGAGCATCGGAGCCGGCAGCGTTGGAGTTCTGCATGGCAACAAAACGTTCTTGCTCCAAAGCAAAGAGGGGCAGATCAATCATGCGCACTCTATCTCCGCCGGACTCGATTATCCTGGCGTGGGGCCAGAGCACGCATTGCTCCACGAGCTCAAACGGGCGGAATACGTATCTGTCACGGATACGGAAGCCCTCGCTGGCTTTAAATTACTGAGTGAGCTGGAGGGGATTATTCCCGCCCTTGAGAGTGCCCATGCCATTGCTCAGGTAGCTAAGATGGCTCCACAAATGAAGAGAGATCAAAGCATAGTTGTGTGTTTGTCCGGGCGTGGAGACAAGGATATGCATACGGTGGCTGACGCTTTTGGTGTCAGCCTTTAAGGGGGATAGATGCGTTTCGAAGAACTGGATATACCCGAACAACTGCGCCGTGGGATAGAAGCCCAAGGCTTTACCGAACTAACCGCAGTGCAAGAACAAGCAATACCCTTGGCTCTGGAGGGTAAGGATATTGCAGCTCAAGCCCAGACTGGAACAGGTAAAACGGCAGCGTTTATCATCTCCACCTATACCCGCCTCATGCGTAGTTCTAGCAAGACGGGGCGGCAACCTCGTGCTCTGGTAATTGCTCCAACACGTGAACTTGTAGCGCAAATAGCCAGTGATGCTGAAGGTCTGTCCGCCGATAGCCCCATAACCATGAAGGCCGTGTATGGCGGGATGGACTACGATAAACAACGTCAAGCTCTTGCCGCCGGGGTGGATGTTATTGTTGCGACCCCGGGGCGCCTTATCGATTACGCCAAACAGAATGTTTTTAATTTCAGCCAGATTGAAATTTTGGTTATAGATGAAGCCGACCGCATGTTCGATATGGGTTTTATCAAGGATCTGCGTTTTATTCTGCGGCGCTTACCTCCATACGATCAGCGCCAGACCATGCTGTATTCAGCGACACTCTCACCCAGAGTAATGGAGTTGGCCTACGATTTTATGAATTCCCCGGTCAAAATTCAGATTGAACCGGAGCACTTGGCCAGTACCTCGATCGAGCAGATGGTGTATCACGTTGGACGTTCAGAAAAAGTTCCGCTGTTGCTGGGACTACTCAAAGCGCAGATGGCTGGAGGCAAGGTTATGATATTTGCCAACACCAAGCGTGAGACTGAATATGTTACCGGTGTCCTCAAAGAAAATGGGCACAAGGCGGCGCTTATTTCCGGCGACCTGTCACAGCCCAAACGTATGCGGATACTGCAAGATTTTAAGGACGGCGGGGTGGATATCCTTGTAGCTACAGATGTGGCATCGCGCGGCATTCACATTGATGATGTAACCCATGTGGTTAATTATGATGTGCCCCAAGACCCTGAAGACTATGTGCACCGCATCGGGCGCACCGCCCGCGCTGGGGCAACGGGGCTGGCGATTATGTTTGCTGATGAAGAACTTGTGTACAATCTGCCTGCCATTGAGGACTGTATTGGGAATAAAATCCCTCATGATGTCCCACCAGACGATATGTTTTGCTGGGAATTCAAACGCCCAAAGCCGCTAAAAAGGCGCCCTGCTCCGAGCCTACAAGGCAAAAAAGGGATGGGTATCAAATCCAAAGACGCAAAAGGTAGAGGAGCTAGCGGTAGAAATAAACCAGCCCCCAGTCGGCGCAGAAAAAGCGTAACCAAGGACCCGGGCAAAGATTCAAGTAAATGATAGCAACGCAGATGCTGCCAGGTTTGAGCGCATGCACACGCTGTGAGCGTCTGCATCAATTCATGGCGCAGTTGAAGCCGAAAAAAGGCTTCAGCTCGCAAGATTACTGGAATCGACCGGTTCCTGGCTTCGGACCCTCTGATGCGCAGGTGTGGCTTGTAGGGCTTGCACCCGGTGCGCATGGAGCCAACCGTACTGGACGCCCTTTTACCGGCGACGGCGCTGGAGATTTTATGTACCCGCTGTTGCATCAGGCCGGATTTTGTTCCGCTGTGGGCGCTGAGATAGCCGCTGATGATGGACTTGAACTGCACAATCTGTATATCAGCAACGCGGTTAAATGTCTGCCGCCAGGCAATAAGCCCATTGCGGCTGAGTTTGCTGCCTGTAGGTCATGGTTAAGGCAGGAATGGAGCGCTCTTAAGGAAGTGAAGGTGATTGTCGCCCTTGGCAGAGATGCATTTACTAGCCTGTTGCACTTTTTTAAAGAACTGGGATTGGTGCAGCGTCTGGCCGATTATCCGTTCGTGCATGGTGAAGCATATCTTATCGGCGCATCTCAGTGGCTTGTCCCTTGCTACCACACTAGTCGCTACAACGTTCAGACTGGGCGTATAACAGCCCCGATGTTTCTTGACCTTACCTCCAGAGTACACGAATTGATCCATTCAGATGAATGATATGTGGGCGTCTTATGTCGTTTCTGCTGTCAGGTAGAGGGGCTTTTTGCGTTAAAATAAAAAAGCGGTTGAAAGCTACGCAGGCAATACATTAGACTTGTGCGTCAACCTTTCTATTGAGATAGCTTCGGCTAGAATGTTGCTATGGCGCTGCTGTATTGCACAGGGCGTGGAAGCATAGCAGGCAGGGTAAATATGGGACGCATTGAAACAACGTTTGATAAACTCCGGCAGCAGGGTCGGGTCGGCTTGATTCCGTTTATAACTGCAGGCGATCCAGATATTGATACCACCCTTGAAATCATGCATGCACTGGTGGCGGCTGGGGCGGATGCCATTGAACTGGGAACCCCTTTTTCTGATCCGGCTGCGGATGGCCCGACTATTCAGGCGGCATCGCAACGCGCTTTGAATGCGGGAGCCACCCTAGACAAAGTGCTGGATATGGTGGAACGTTTCAGGCAGGGATCAGACAGTCAAGAAGCTCTCGGTCGAGATCCAGACACCCCTGTGGTTTTGATGGGGTATTACAACCCTGTTTTTGTATACGGGGTGGAACGGTTTGCCGCCCGCGCCGCGCAGGCTGGGGTTGATGGAGTTTTGCTCGTCGACGTACCGTTTGAGCACCAGAGCGAGGTCAAGCAATACCTCGAACCACATTCTGTCCATGCCATCACCTTGATCGCTCCTACAACGCCAGAGGCGCGTGCTGCGCAGATGCTGAGTAATGCTAAAGGCTTTGTGTATTACGTCTCTATAACTGGAGTTACGGGAACCACAGCCATAGATACTGGATCCATAGCACAGATGGTCAATCGGGTGCGTAGCATCAGCCCTATCCCCGTTGCGGTTGGCTTTGGTGTAGCCACCGTCGCCGATGCACGCGAAGTGGCAACATTTGCCGACGCCGTAATAGTTGGCAGCGCGCTGGTAAAAATCATTCATGAAAATACTGGCACCCCAGAGCTACTGCCGCGAGTCAGTGCATTTATGCAAGAACTCAAGCAGGGGATACGGCAAGCTGAAAATCACCAAAACAATATTTAACCCATATTTTATTTATATAGTGAGGATGCGTCATGGCGTGGTTTAAAAAAACAAAGGCACCGATAACAGCGGTAGAGAAGAGAACAGTAAAAATGCCAGAGGGCCTGTGGGTCAAATGTCAAAACTGCGCTGAGATTATCTACGCGAAGGAGATAGAACGTAATCTCAATGTGTGCCCCAAGTGCGATTATCATTTCCGCATCAGTGCCCGTGCCCGTATCAACCTAGTGTTGGACAAGGAATCCTTTGTGGAGATGGATGCCGATATTGAGTCAACGGATTTTCTCGACTTCAAAGACAGTAAAAAATATAAAGATCGAATCAAAACCGCGCTGGCTAAGTCCGGCGGTGGCGACGCCGTTATCTGCGGTGAGGGGAGTATCGAAGGACTTCCCGTGGTGGTGTCGGTGTTTGATTTCAGCTTCATGGGCGGCAGTATGGGCTCTGTAGTTGGGGAAAAAATAACCCGCGCCATCGAGAAAGGGCTGGAAAACAGGATACCGGTAATCATATTTTCCTGTTCTGGTGGAGCACGCATGCAGGAGAGTATCCTGTCGTTGATGCAAATGGCCAAGACCTGCGCAGCACTAGCAAAACTCAAAGAAGCCGGAATCCCGTTCATTTCCGTCCTAACCGACCCTACTACTGGTGGCGTAACTGCAAGTTTTGCCATGCTCGGCGATATCAATATGACCGAACCTCGTGCGCTTATAGGGTTTGCCGGGCCACGCGTTATTGAACAGACCATTCGGCAAAAACTCCCCCACGGATTCCAACGTTCTGAGTACCTGCTCGAGCATGGCATGGTGGATATGATTGTGCGCCGTGAGGAGATGAAAGAGCGCCTTGCTCAGGTGCTACGCATCTTCATGTCGGCCTGAGTGGCGTGCATGCATGAGTAATGATGCTGCTTTGGATTATCTGAACAGCCTGGGGATGTTTGGGATTAAACTCGGGCTGGACAATATACACACCTTGCTACAGCGAGTGGGCGACCCCCACAAGAGCTATCCTATAATTCATGTAGCAGGAACCAATGGCAAAGGCTCCGTATGTTCCTTCCTCGGGCAGATCTACACTGCCTGTGGATACCGTGTCGGAGTATATACCTCTCCACACCTGGAATGCTTCAACGAACGTATCCGTATAGGGGATGTGCTCATCTCTACGGCGACCGTAGCTTATCTTACTGCAGAGTTGCGAACCGCAGCAGCAGGCATGCAGCCAACCTTTTTTGAATTTACCACCGCCATGGCAATGTTGTATTTTGCGCGCCAGAAGGTTGATCTTGTTGTGCTTGAAACAGGAATGGGTGGACGCCTAGATGCTACCAATGTCGTCCGCCCCGCGTTGAGCATCATCACCGCGATTGGTTACGACCATGCCGCCTATCTAGGGAACACCCTAGCCGATATAGCCGCTGAAAAAGGTGGCATCATCAAGGAGGGGGTTCCGGTGGTGCTAGCGCCGCAGGAGCGGGGAATTGAAGCGCAACTGCAGGCTATAGCCAGCCAGCGAAATGCACCCTGCTATCGTTACGCGACAGATTATCAGGTGGCGCAAGTTTCGGGTGATGTGGTTACGGGCCTTAGATTTAACATAATGACACCGCAGCGGGTCTGGCCGGAGATGCGTTCTGCCCTCCCTGGGCGCCATCAGGGAGAAAATCTGGCGGTTGCGCTCATGGCGGTGGAGCTGATGGAGCGTTGCGGGATGCATGTCGTGCCAACAGAGGTGGCTGCTGCCGCTGCGCAGACGCGTTGGCCTGGGCGGCTTGAATGGCTGGGTCCCCCAAATTCTGTTGCGCTGCCAGGGCGGGTTTTGCTCGACGGAGCGCATAATGAAGCGGGGATGACCGCTTTGCTCCACTACCTGGAAGAGCTTGAGGTGCAATCGGTGCATTGGATCGGCGGCTTCAAGCACGATAAGGCGGCAGATCATATGGTGGCGCTGCTACGCGAACGCACCGGAAAATTTTATGCAGTTGCCCCCCCGGTGGAAGAGGCTTGGTCGCCCACCGAACTCGTAAAGATTGCGCAGAGCCACCATCTCGAAGCTGAAGCGTTTAGCAGTATCGAACAGGCTTTGCTGTGCGCGGTTAAGCGTTGCCGCGCTGATGAGATAGTCTTGGTGGCTGGGTCGCTGTTTTTAGTGGCGCAGGCGCGTCGAACGTTAAATGCCTATGTGTGGGGAACTTGATGCCCGTACTGAAATATACGCTATTCGTGTACGTGGTGTTTCTGCTCTGGCTGTGTAATCCTGCTGCTACCAGTTGGCGCACACAGGCTTGTGCCTCAGGTTACGACGATTCTACCCCGGTGTCATTGCAGGCGGATAAGCTTGAACGTGATGCCGCTTCGGGTATGTACACTGCAGCAGGCAATGTGCACATCGTGCAGAAGAGTACAGAACTGCAGGCAGATTCTGTCCAGTATGATCCTAGTGTGGGTGACACCGATGCCTCTGGGCATGTGTTTTTGAGCGATCCGGACGGTTATATGTACGGCGAACAGATGCAGGTTAATATGAATACCGCCACTGGGGTCGTGTACAACGGTGGCGGTTTTATCTCCGCCTATGATTTTCGCCTCAGCGGCAGCGAGATAGAGAAACTCTCAGATGAACGCTACCGGATTGAAAACGGATTTTTCACTACATGCCAGGGGCGGGTTCCCGCATGGAAGTTTGGTGCGCGCGATCTTAAAGTAACCCAAGAAGGCTTTGCCCAGGCGCACCATGTCAAATTTTACCTTAAAGATCTGCCGATTCTGTATCTGCCCTATATAACCTACCCCGTAAGGACCAAGCGCAGCTCCGGTTTTCTGCTGCCTATGGCAGGATATTCTAGCAAGCGTGGTGTGCAGTTGTCTCTGGCCTATTATCAGGTGCTGGGTATAAATCAGGACGCGACCCTGTATCTCGACCATTTTTCCGATATGGGCATTGGTTCAGGGCTAGAATATCGCTATATATTCGGGCAGGATAATGCCGGAGTTGCCAATCTATACTACGTGTCCACCTACGGTTCCTCCAATTACGATGACCTGAGCGACCGCTACGCATGGCGCTGGGAACATCTTGGAACCCTACCAGGTGCTGTGCGTTTAAGTGTGGATTCTGAGTACGTAAGCGAGCGTGACTATTTTGAAGACTTTGGCACTGTGGCTGAGGAATATGATAAGGATGAAGCGAAATCCTCGCTGGCTTTAAACAAGACTTGGGACAACGTAGCGTTGACCTCACGGGTTCTTTACACCAAGGATCTAGAAGAGGGCTCAGACAACGACAAAACCTTGCAGCGCTTGCCAGAAGTGCAACTCAACTATGTGCGTACCCGCATCGCAGATACCTTTCTGTACGCAAAATTTGATTCAGAGGGGACATACCTATGGCGGCGCAAAGGACTGACAGGGACTAGATTTAATCTCCGCCCTTCTTTAGCGGCCTTCTTTAATCCCTTGGGGATATTTGAGTTGGAGTCCGAGGTAGGCTATCGTCAGCGCATATACCAGACTTCAGCAGACAGATACACCAACGAGGAAGATGGTTACGAACAAGCGGGAAATTGGGAATTTTCCTCTAGGTTTGGAACCAGAGTTGCGCGTGAGTTTGTGCTTGCGGATACGGGGTTGACTAAAATTCAGCATAGTATTGAGCCGGAAATAGCCTATTTTTATACCCCCAGAAAAAACCAGGATTATTTGCCTTATTTTGACAGAGATGACCGGATTGAACACGCGAACAAGGTAGAATATGCCCTTGTAAATAGGCTGACTGGGAAATTCGAAAATAATGGCGGCACCCCAACATACCGTGAGCTGGTTTATTTAAAACTTGGGCAGGAGTATGATATATGGGTGAGCCGCAGGGGGCGTGAAGAGCGCTATGATTACGATCGTTTCTCCAATATTAATGCAGAGTTGATCCTGCGCCCATTCTCCTCTTGGAGCATAAGCCTAGACTCGGTCTATAATCCTCACCAGAATGAGCTTGAAAGATTTAATGCCCGCACCGTATACGTTGCCGCCCCGGAACGGAGTCTTGCGCTTGAATATCGCTATAGCCGTGATATATCTCAATACGCTGCGGCAAAGATTGAGTTTGATCTGCTCAAGCCAATATATCTGATATACGAAAAACGCCTTGATCTGCTGGAGTCGAAACGCCTGGAAAACATATTACATCTTGAATATCGGGAGCAGTGTTGGAGCTTCTTCGTCAGCTATCGAGATACGCTTGACAGCCATGAAGTGATGCTTAGTTTTGCTTTGACTGGAGCTGGCCGTGTAGCAAAAATCGGTGGCAGTCTGGGGATTGGAGATGATGACAATCGTGGTGACCGCGGTATCGGATCTATCCCAGGACGAAATTAGCGCGACCAGCTTTTTAAACATATTAATGTTTCGGCTGCTTCGCACATCACCTCTTATATACGGTAATAGATATGCCTCTTTTTGCTGAAAATGAACTGTTGGATGCCTGTCGGGTTTTATTTGGCACCGAAGTGCAGCTCAGTCGTGACTTCTTGTTCTATGTGCAACCGTGCGGAATAAAGTCAGCCTTCAGACAAAAAGCCAAGCAGGTTCACCCTGATTTGCATGCTGCCGCGGCGGCAGATGAATATGAACGCCAGACTGAACTGTTTCGTGAAGTCAACGAAGCGTATAAATTGTTGGATCGATTTAGTACCAGTGAACATAAGCGCCTGTGGACCCCAGCCGATCAAGATGCACCCTTTAGCCACAATCCTACCGAGCAACAGCCTGAAGAACCCTCCACCGACACTGCCGATAGTATTTCCCTGCCAGAGCGCTATCTTGAGACGGGGTTATACCTATACCACCGGGGGGTTATTACCTACGCTGAGATGATAGAGGCTTTGGTGTGGCAACGGCGTCAACGCCCCGTAATTGGGGATTTAGCCGTACGCTGGGGTTGGCTTAACGGAAGCGATATCCAGATTCTTAACCGCCAGGGAGCCTTCAGGGGACGCTTCGGCGCTCGGGCAGTGCACTATGGCTATCTTACCCCGTTTCAGGTTCAGGTTCTGCTGCGTTATCAGCGGAGTTGCCAACAGCCCTTTGCGCAATATTTTGTCGAGCAGGGGATACTCAGTGCGGCTGAGGTTAAACGCTTGATGCGTGAGCAGGCGCTGCACAACTCCAGATATAAGAAGAATAACTTTTGACATGAAAAACTTTCTCACCCCGGCGGAACTGGCGGAGCAAGTTGTTTCGTGGGGACACGCAAAAGTACGCTATTCGGTACAGGTAACACTGCTGCTTGGGTTTTTAGCGGGGGCGTATATAGGTTTTGCGGCCCATCTGGCAACAATTGTCGCTACCGGAGATTTTGCTTGGATCGGGTTGAAGCAGTTCTGTGTTGGCTCTGTCTTCAGTTTGGGATTAATGCTGGTGATTATCCCCGGCTCTGAGCTGTGGACCGGTAATACCCTTATGAGTGCGGCAGTGCTCGAACGGAGAATTTCTCTGGGGCAAATGTTGCGGAACTGGTGTTGGGTTTATCTGGGCAATTTGTTGGGGGCTGTGTTCCTAGCCTGGATGATTGCGAGCCAGACTGGAATACTCGACGGAGAATTCGGGGTAAAGGCGGTACAGATTGCTGTTGCGAAGGTGGGACAGGGGTCGGGGCACAACCTGGCTTATTTTTATCGAGCGCTGGCGTGTAACTGGCTGGTGTGTTTGGCGGTAGTGCAGGCTATGGCGGCGCAGGATATAGCCGGCAAGGTGCTGGCGATCTTTTTTCCAATTATGGCCTTTGTCGCCTCCGGGTTTGAGCACGCTATTGCCAATATGTATTTTATTCCCGCCGGTATATTTGCGGCCCAGCTTGAAACGGTTCAGAGCATGTGCGAGCTTGATTCAGCGCTGCTAGAACAGCTCAATTGGGCGAGCATGTGGCAGAACAACCTTCTCAGTGTCACCCTAGGGAACTTGGTCGGGGGCGGGTTGTGCGTTGGAATGTGTTATTGGTGGATATATAGGGTGCACACCAACGCTGGATCGGGGCGATAACACTAAACGCCACGTTTGGTTTTATAAGGCTGGGAGAGAGCCCTCCGGCTCTGTGCCAAACGTGCCGCGATTAAATCTACCATCTTTTACCATTGCGCAAGAACGGAGCAGTTTTTCGAAGTGCTTCCGGGTTATGTTTCGGGCTCCAAGGGAATGCAGGTGGGCGGTAGGTAGCTGGCAGTCGATCACCTTGTAGTGATGCTGAAGCAGGTGCGCAGTGAGAGCTGCAAGTGCGACTTTGGATGCATCGCGCCGCCGGTGAAACATGGACTCGCCGCAAAAGCAGGTGCCCAAGGAAATCCCGTACAACCCTCCTACCATTTCGTCTCCATCCCAGCATTCCACACTGTGGGCAAAGCCGAGCGAATGTAGCACTGTGTAGGCATCCAGCATTGCGGGGCTTATCCAAGTGCCGCCTTCCCGCTCTCCAGTATGTGCGCAGTGTTCCATACACTGTCTGAAATCTGCATCGAAGGTTATACGGTACGTTTTTTGGCGCAGGGTTTTTTTTAGGCTGCGGCTCAGGTGTATTTCGGTCGGATACAAGACACAGCGCTGTGGCGGAGTCCACCACAGCAGTGGTTCTGACGGGTCGTTCCATGGGAATATGCCGTGGGTGTAGGCAAAGAGTAGACGGGCAGGGCTGAGGTCACCACCTACGGCAAGCAAACCGTTGTCCTGCGCCAGATATGTGGGCGGAAAAGAGAGTTCGCGGCTTAGGGCAAAAATGGGCATTTAGCTTTATTCTTGCCCCTGTTTGGCGGCCGCAGCGAAGTTGAAGGTTAACGTATCATTACGGCAGCCGATTTTTACGCTGCCACCTTGTTTCAACTCCCCGAACAAAATAGCATTTGCCAGAGGGTTGCTGATCTGCTCCTGAATCAGGCGGCTTAACGGGCGAGCTCCGTAATGACTGTCAAATCCATGGCGGGCTAGGTATTCACGCGCGCTTTTGCTCGCCATCAGGCGAATGTTTTTCTCCTGCAGGCGCGTTTTGACCTCGTCTATAAATTTGTCAACCACCAGCCTGACATGCTCTGGTTCAAGGGCCGAGAATGTGACAATGGCATCCAACCGGTTGCGAAATTCCGGCGAAAAAAATCTGGACAGGGCCGCAGCGGGGCTTTTGCCTGTGCTGGGAGTAAAACCTATGAGGTTTTGGCTCATCTCCCGAGCACCAGCGTTGCTTGTCATAACAAGGATACAGTCCCTGAAGCTAGCACTTTTGCCGTTGTTGTCGGTGAGGGTGCCGTTATCCATGATCTGGAGCAGTACGTTAATAAGATCCGGGTGGGCTTTTTCTATTTCATCCAGCAGTAAAACGCAGTGAGGGGTTTTGTTGAGGGCGTCTGTTAGTAATCCTCCCTGCTCATAGCCAACATAACCCGGAGGCGCACCAATCAGTCGCGCAACCGCGTGTTTTTCCATGTATTCGCTCATATCAAACCGGAGAAAAGCAATCCCCATCTGGGCGGCGAGTTGCTTCGCGATCTCGGTTTTACCAACCCCTGTGGGGCCTGCGAATAAAAAGGAACCCGTAGGATGATCTGGATGCCCCAGCCCGGCGCGGGCGCGCAGTACCGCCTGAACCACCTGTTTTATCGCATCGTCTTGGCCGAATACTTTTTTCTGCAGACGACTTTCAAGGCGCGCCAGATTGTGGCGATCATCCTGCGCCACCGAGCGCATGGGTATTTGCGCCATGGAGGCAATAACTTGTTCTGCATCACGAATTGTGGCCTTGTGGCGCCTTGTGGCGCCGGTGTGGAGCCTAGCACCAATTTCATCCAGCAGGTCGATGGCGGAATCGGGTAGATGGCGGTGATGCAAATGACGCTTGGCGAGTTCGGCTATGGTGCTCAGCACCGCAGCGGGGAAGGTCACGGCGTGAAACTCCTCGTACTTTGACTTCAGACCCTGCAAGATAAGGATGGTCTCCTCGACGGATGGTTCATGCACATCGATCTTCTGAAATCTGCGTGACAGGGCTCGATCTTTGTCAAATAGGCGTTTATATTCATCATAAGTTGTAGCCCCAATGCAGCGGATTTTTCCCCCGGCCAACATCGGTTTGAGGATGTTGGAGACATCAAGGCTGCCACCGCTTGTAGCACCAGCGCCGATGATGGTATGGATTTCGTCTATGAACAGGATAGGTAGATCCAATTCGTCGAGTTCACGGATAACCTGCTTTAAGCGTTCTTCGAAATCGCCCCGGTACTTGGTCCCGGCCATAAGGCTGCCCATATCCAAGGCATATATCTGCGCGTTATGGAGCATCTCGGGAATCTGCTCATCTTCAAGCAATACCGCCAATCCTTCAGCGATAGCCGTTTTACCTGTGCCGGGTTCACCTACCAGAATGGGGTTGTTTTTGCGTCGGCGACATAGGATTTGCAGCATCCGCTCCAACTCAGCTGTACGCCCGATTAAGGGGTCGATATCTTCCTTCTGGGCTCTGGCGCGCAGGTCGATGGTGAAGCTTTCCAACGCACTCGTGTTGTTTTTTGTCTTTGCAGCGCTTGCGGTGTCGGCGCCCGCTTCAGGTTCTGCCGAGGTCGAGGCAGCGGACCCACCGTGGGATATAACTTGAAGGATATCGAGTCGTTGTATGCCGTGCGCATTAAGAAGTTGGGTCGCGTAACTTTTTTTCTCGTTGGTTATGCCGGCGAGGATGTCACCAATCTGCACTTCGTTGCGCCCCGCAGCGGCACAGTGTGTCACGGTGTGCTGTAGAATGCGCTGGATAGAGATGGATTGCTGCGGCACATAGTTATCAACCTTGGCTGGGATGCTCTCAACTTCGCTGGTTAGATAGGTGCTTATCGATTGGCGCAGCTCATCCACGTCTGCGCCGCAACTGTGGAGTAGACGCTGCGCTTCATCACTGAACAGCATGGCAAAGAGCAGATGCTCAGTCGTCAGATACTCGTGCTGGCGTTTCTGCGCTTCCTGCACTGCCAGTGAAAAAATCACCTGTACTTCATTGCTGAAAGTCAATTCGTTTCCATTCCCTTGATTTTGTAGGGGGTGCTGTTTATCCGGGCTGAATGCTGCAACGTAGTGGGTAACCGGCTTTCTTCGCCATGCGATGCACCGCTTCAACCTTTGTTTCCGCTATCTCAAACGGATAATTGCCGCACGCAGCCTGTCCTTTAGTGTGAATATCCAACATTATATGTGTGGCTTCCGTGTTGGATTTGTGAAATACATTCTCAAGCATCGTAACCACAAATTCCATAGTAGTGTAATCATCATTGTGCATGATTACAACATAACGCGATGGGGTGATGCTATCGAATTTTATGCGGGTATTGTTGTACGTGGTAGGATTGGCGCTGTGACCCATGTTCTGACCTGTATCGCTTATGGAAGGGTGGAAATGTCAGATATGTTGAAAATGCTTAGCGTCAGCTATTGCAAGGTTTATGGGAGTCGCTGTTCTTGAGGACGCTGTTGAAATTAACAAAATGACATTCAACGTTCAGGCCGGTGGATGGCCAAATTTAGCTTGTAGCTTCTTTGCGCAATTGTTGAGGATTTGATACACATTAACCTTCACGGTTATGCTATGTTTTCATATTCTGAAAAACACGTGCAACTT
Source organism: Desulfuromonas sp. (assembly GCA_028685815.1). Taxonomy (GTDB): domain Bacteria; phylum Desulfobacterota; class Desulfuromonadia; order Desulfuromonadales; family Desulfuromonadaceae; genus JAIVHC01. The sequence continues at coordinate 910 of JAQUDG010000039.1, read as the reverse complement.
TAGCACAGTTTTATTATCCTAGCTACACAATGAAAAGTCCACCTGCCTAGCGACCAGGAAGGGAGTTGTTGACGCGCAATGTTGCCGCCGTGGGCTAGAGTTCATAGCTCTTAGCATTGAATCAATATTGTGTTGCGCCTGAAAGTATTAGTGTCCAAAGTTTCCACCTAAAAGATAAGAAGTTTGAGTTGTCCGCGCAGTTAGGTAAGCTGTGTGTAACTTTAAACAAGGTAAAGGGTCACACCACAAATGTCAGAGGTACACAGCGGGGTAAAAAAACAAAATCGGAAAGATTCAACTGATAGAACTCCGCGCAGATCAGTGGTTTTGGCTGTTCTGGGGCTGAGTTTTCTGGCGTTCTCTGCCTTCGGAGACAACGGGATGCTTAAATTATTTGAGGTGATCGAGTATAAGTCCGAGCTTGTGGCGGACAAGAAAGAGATTGTACGGAAAAATGAGCGCCTAGAAGCGGAGTTATACGCTTTGCAGCACGACGATAGTTATATAGAACAGGTAGCGCGCGGAACCCTCAGTTTGGTGCGCGAGGGTGAGACGGTTTATCAATTTAAAGAAACGCAGCGTTGATTGTTGCGCAAAAACGCTATAAACTACGCAGATTAAGGTAAGACACGTTAGGGCGCAAATCGGGGATCATAGAGATCCCTTTTTTTGTCCTGTTTTGCCGCTTAATCTTGGTGTTTATTAGTATCGAATGAGCGTGATCCTATGGCTTTACTGTCTTTTTAGTGTATGAGGATATTTTGTAGAATGAACGAAGCACTTAAACAAGCTGTTACCCAGGCTCTGCAGGCATGTTATGCCGCAAGCACCCTTAAAGGTGGAGCTTTTCCCGATTTTGCCGTAGAGATTCCCAACCATGCGGAACACGGGGCCTTTGCCGTTAATCTAG
>JAQUDG010000038.1 GCA_028685815.1 Desulfuromonas sp. | reverse complement strand
TAATCTTCTAGACGGGTCATGGTTTCTTTCCTCTCTGGTTGGGTTTGGCGATTCACCAAAGAGAATAACCGTGGCCCGTCTTTTTGTCAGGCCTTTTGTAATTTACAGAAACAATGATGCACTACCGTTTTTGGATCGGTTTGACTGCAAGTGTACGACAGATAAAGTCGAAATTTAGCGCGAAACATACGCTCCGTTTATCTCAACATAGGTGCTTGCGCCCCACCACCGCAGCGGCCACTTTCGTTCCGGTCGGTTTCCGTGTTAACTTTGACCTATTTCTACATCTTCTGCTATATAGCTCTATGCAACTCTATGTGTGGAGGCAACTCTGTCAAGCCGTAGTGTTAAAGTCTTTTTTGTTCTATCAAACAATTTGAAATATTCAGATTTATGTCTAGGGGCTACCGATGAGTGGTGAGCGCAATAAAATTAACACAATCCGCGAGGCGCAATGAAAATTCTACACACCTCTGACTGGCACCTGGGCCGTTCTCTTTATGGCAAAAAACGCTACGCCGAGTTCGAGGCGTTTCTTAACTGGCTGGCGCAAACCATTGAAGATGAAGAAATTGATGCCCTGCTGGTGGCTGGCGATGTTTTTGACACCAGCACGCCCAGTAATCGGGCGCAGGAGCTTTATTATCGCTTCCTGTGCCGCGTTTCTACCTCCTGCTGTCGTCATGTGGTGATCATTGCGGGGAATCACGACTCCCCTTCCTTTCTTAATGCCCCCAAAGAGCTCCTGCGCGCGCTGAATGTGCATGTGATAGGCTCCATGACTGAAGTGTTAACTGATGAAGTGATTGTGCTAAAGAAGAACCCGCTGATTCCCCAAAGGAACGCAGACAATGTGGAAGCAATTGTTTGCGCTGTCCCCTATTTGCGCGATAAAGATATTCGCACGGTGGAGCCGGGGGAAACCATCGATGATAAGAATAGAAAATTGGTTGAAGGGTTACAAAAGCACTACGAAGATGTGGTTACGCTGGCACAAGAAACAAGAAACAATCTACTGCAAGCATCACCAGCAGCAGATAAAAACATCCCGATTATTGCCATGGGACACCTCTTCACCGCAGGCGGTAAGACCGTTGACGGGGATGGGGTCCGAGAACTTTATGTAGGCTCATTGGCCCATGTCGGTGATGATGTATTCCCTCCATCAATTGACTATCTCGCGCTTGGGCATCTACACGTACCGCAAGCCGTCGGCGGAGCAGAACACATGCGCTACAGTGGCTCTCCTATACCGATGGGCTATGGCGAAGCGACACAGGAGAAATCGGTGGTATTGGTAGAATTCGAGGAGAATAATAAGCTCAGCCGTTCACCTACAAAAATCACCCTTAAAAACGTGCCCTGCTTTCAGCAACTGGTGCGTATCGTAGGTTCGCTGGATGCTATCCATGCAAGGCTCGAAGAGCTGAAGCAGGAAGAGAGCCATGCGTGGCTTGAGATTGAATATACCGGCGCCGACATCATCGGCAACCTGCAAGAGACCCTTGCTGAGGCGCTAGCTGATTCACCCATGGAAATTCGCCGGATTAAAAACAGGCGGGTCACGGATCTAATTATCAGCAAAATAGCTGAAGACGAAACCCTGGATGACCTGGATGACAAGGATGTTTTTATCCGCTGTCTGGATGCTTTTACGGTGCCAGAAGAAGACCGCGAGGAACTGATGACATCTTATGCGGAAGTCATCAAGGATTTGGTGAAGAGGATATAAATGCTGAATAATCCGCAGATTACGCAGATGAACGCAGATAAGATCAAAGGCTATGGAACCTTTACTATTACCAAAGTAGCGATGTCAGTTCATGCTAGACTGAGTATTGTCTTACTTGAAGACACAGAGAATTCGCAGATTATAAACTACCTGAAAGCATCGAAGCTTCAACGAGCATTGTTGCTAAACTTTGGAAATAATAGCCTTCAACATAAACGACTGGTCTTTAATCTGCGAGAATCTGCGCAATCTGCGGATAAAACATCATGAAGATACTCGAACTCCGGTTTAAGAACCTCAATTCCCTTTACGGTGAATGGTGCATTGATTTCACCGCTCCCGAGTATGTGTCCAGTGGAATCTTTGCTCTGACCGGTCCGACGGGTGCGGGAAAATCGACCATTCTTGATGCCATCTGCCTTGCTCTGTATGGCGCAACTCCCCGTCTGGGCAAAATCACCAAGAGTGGAAACGAAATCATGTCGCGCCAAAGTGGTGAATGCTATGCCGAGGTGTTGTTTGAGTCTCAGGCGGGACGCTTCCGTTGCCACTGGGAACAGCGCCGTGCCCGCAAGAAAGCTGACGGTAATCTGCAGGAGCAGGAGCATCAGATTGTGGATGCCGACACCGGCAAGCCCATTGAAACCAAAAAAAGTCTGGTGGTCGGGGTTATTGAAGAAAAAACCGGAATGGACTTTGACCGCTTCACCCGCTCCATCCTGTTGGCTCAGGGTGGCTTCGATACCTTTCTAAAGGCAAATGTTGAGCAGAAATCAAGAATCCTAGAGCAGATTACCGGCACAGAGATCTACAGCCAGATATCCATCCGAGTACATGAACGCCAACGCGAAGAGCGAGAACAGTTAAATCTATTGCAAGCCGAGACCTCGGGTATCTCAATCCTGGAGCCGGTACAGGAAACAGAGATTCAGCGGAACCTCGAAGAAAAACACAAAGAAGAGACCGCTCTTAGCATCATGTCAGCTGCCACGGGGAAGGCTATTTCATGGCTGACTTCCATAGACGGCCTCAAAAAAGAACTCGACAATCTGGCTACCGAAGCAAGCAAATTACAAGGCGATATTGATACGTTCAAACCGGAGCGCGAAAAGTTTCATCGGGCCTTGAGCGCCGCTTCGCTGGATGGAACATACGCAACCCTCACAGCCATCCGCGGGCAACAGACGGATGATAGAAATGCTTTAAGAACTGAAGAAGGGGCACTTCCGGAGCTGGAATCCTCGGTCAGGAGCCTGAGCAAATTACTTAAATCGGCGGAACAACAGACCTTTAAAGCTAAAGAAGAGCTAAAAACAAAAACACCCATCATTCAGAAGGTTCGTTCCCTTGATCAGAAACTTGCCGAACAGAATAAGACTCTTTCGGAAAATGAAGAGAGCTGTCAGAAAGAAACGGCGAAGATAAACGCGGATAAACAAGCTCGCCACGAAGAACAGGAAAAATGTTCCAAGGCTCACAAGACTCTGCAATTTATTGACGCTTACCTTATAGAACATGCCCAGGATGAATGGCTGATCAGCGGTCTAGCTGGTATTGAAGAACAGGTGGCCGGCCTGCTCTCCAAACAACAAGAAATCCAGCAAAAAAAGTCTGCGCAACAAAATGCCCTGATTGTTCTGGATCAAGCATCAGAGGCACTCGTCAACAGCCAGAAGAAATGCAGTATTTTGAAGCAGGAGTTGGACAATTTCTCAATAAGGCTCCAACAAGGCAAGGATGCACTAACCCAGCTGCTAGGAAACCGCCTCTTGCGCGAATATCGCACCGAGAAGGATACCTTGCTGCGTGAAATGGCCTTCCATTCGAAGATCGCAGAGCTAGAAGACCACCGAACCAAACTGGAAGATTGTAAGCCCTGCCCTCTCTGTGGTGCAACAGAGCACCCTTTCGCTCAGGGCAACATTCCAGCCCCCGATGTAAGCGAGCAAAAGATTGATGCTCTGACCAAATTGATCCGCAAAGCTGAAGATGTGGAAACCTTTATCAAGAGACTTGAAGACGCAAATGCTACTGCCCGGCAAAATCTGACGGAGAGTGAAAAGCTGGAAGCGACTAGGGCCAACGATAAAAAAGCTGCGGAAATAACCCTTACTGAAGTAAAAGGCAGTCTGGAGAGACTTGAAATTGACTTTACTGGGTTAAAACAGGCAGTAGTCGGCAAACTTCACCCGCTGGGTATTTCAGAGATCCCAAAAACGCAAATTTCAGCACTATTGGCTTCCCTCAAAACCAGGTTGAACGCATGGCAGGTGCAAGTACATAAAAAGGCTGAGTCCGAGAAACTAATTACGGCCTTCGATAGCGAAATAAAGCGTTTGGATGCGGTTATTGAAACCCAAAACAGTGCTCTGAAAGAAAAGAGAGAACGTCTGGAGCGCTTAAATAGAGAACTTGCCACGGCAAATGAGGAACGCAAGACATTATACGGGGACAAAAACCCAGACACAGAGGAGTTCTACGCAAATGAAGCCGTTGCTGCTGCCGAGAACACGGAAAAACTTGCCCGCACTCAGCACAATAAACTGCTGCAAACATGGAACAGCGCAAACGCCCATGTTGAGTCGTTGCGCAAGCGCATCACACAGCGAGAACCGGAGTTAGTCAGGCTAAAAGATGAATTTCATGCAGCGCTCAGATCTTTGGACTTTGGCGATGAAGATCAGTTCCTTGTAGCCAGATTGAACCCTTGGCAAAGGGATGCGCTGGCGGCAAAAGCAAAGGAGCTAGATGACAGACAAACGGAGCTGAAGGCCAGACAGAATGATCGAAAAACACGCTTAGCCACGGAAACAGCTAAAAACATTACCCACAAAGCCCTCAATGAACTGGAGACACACTTCAGTGAGGACCAAGAGTCCCTGAAGGAGCTGCGGGATAACATTGCCGCTCTTAAATATCGGTTAAGTGAAAACAGCGCCGCCAAAGAACGAATAAAAGAAAAGCAGGGTGCTATCGAGGCGCAGAAAAAAGAGTGTCGACGTTGGGAAAAGCTGCATGGTCTCATCGGATCAGCCGACGGGAAAAAATATCGTAACTTTGCCCAAGGATTGACCTTTGAGTTGATGGTTTCCCATGCCAATCGCCAGCTGGTAAAGATGAGCGACCGCTATTTGTTGATTCGCGATGCGCAACAACCGCTGGAGTTGAATGTCATTGATAATTATCAGGCAGGTGAAATCAGATCAACCAAGAATCTATCCGGCGGCGAAAGCTTTATCGTCAGCCTTACTTTGGCCCTGGGGCTTTCTAAAATGGCTAGTCGCAAAGTGCGGGTGGATTCGCTGTTTCTGGATGAAGGCTTCGGCACCTTGGACGAGGAATCCCTCGACACCGCACTAGAAACTCTTGCGGGGCTGCAACAGGACGGCAAGCTAATCGGTGTAATCTCTCACGTATCTGCCTTGAAGGAGCGAATCAGTGCTCAGATCCAGGTAACACCTCAGAGCGGGGGCAAAAGCCAGATATCCGGACCCGGATGCAGCAAGATGCCTGTATCGGAAACCTAAACGGCCTTTAGCTGTTACTGGTTTCGTCGCAACAACGTTGCGAGTACTTATCCACCAGAACGACATACTCTGCCAGGATGGGATCATAGTACTTTAACTGCCCCGTAAAGATGTTGTAATACCAGCCATGCAGACTGAGCCTGCCACTGGCAACGCGATCTTTGACCCATGGGAACGTGAGCAAATTACGCAGCGACACCAGAATAGCCTCCTTTTCACACGCTCGCGCCTGCTGTTCCGGTGTTGCGGTAGGCATCTCCCGCAATACTTTATCGCGTGCGGATGCCGCGATATTGACCCAGGTACCGATAAACTCTCCCACCTTTTTCCCTTGGGCCGATTCAAGCAGGGCGTCGATTCCCCCGCAATTGGAATGTCCCATAACTATAATATCTGACACTCCAAGATGACATACGGCATATTCGATGGTGGAACTTACCCCATGATAGTCATCGTTCTTTACATATGGAGGCACCAGATTAGCTATATTACGCAAGACAAACAAATCCCCTGGATTACACGCGGTCAGCAACGCTGGATCCACACGGGAATCACAGCAACCGATAAGTAGCGCCTGCGGATTTTGTCCTTGACGCAAACGCTCTGCCAGATCGGAACTGGCACCAAAATACTGCTTCTGAAAATCGGTAAACCCTGTAATCAAGTGGGTTACATCAGCCATTAAAGGTTTTCCCCCTAAGAAATAAATACGTATGTTTTTGCGGGCGTGCATCTTACCTGCGGCTAGGATAAATTTAAAGCTTAAATCCGTCTTTTCACATTAGCCCACCTAGGATATCCAAGCGCACCTCGACACATAGGGCTCCTTCCTCTATACTTGCAGAACAAGGTCTAATCCTTTACAGCCCGTTACCAGCCATCCACTGCGACAGAAAGAAAGATACCATGCTGGAATCCACTCCATACCAACGTCAGATTTGGCTTATATTCTTTTTTCTGGGCATGGTTATGCTGAATTTTCCGTTCTTGCAAATTTTCAACCGCTTAGAGACTATTTGGGGAATTCCACTGCTGGTTTTGTATTTTATGTTCGGGTGGCCAGCTTCCATAGGGGTTGTCTACCTTTTCAGCCGAACCCTGGAGCATAATGACTACAATCTTGAAGATTAACGCATCTGCAAGAGGTTCTGTATGAATGTGCAAGTTGCCAGCGCAGTTTTTTTCCTATACTTCCTGTTGCTGTTCGCCATAGCGGGATACGCTGTAAAACGACGGAGTAAAGGGCGCAGCCTCATAGCTAATCCCCATGTCTATTCGCTGTCTCTTGCGGTCTATTGCACTTCTTGGACCTATTACGGCAGCGTCGGACGCGCAGCAACCACCGGGCTTGAGTTTCTCACTATCTACACCGGCCCTACCCTGGTGTGCTTTACTTGGTGGTTTCTGCTACGAAAAATTATCCGTATCAGCAAAGAACATAACATCGTCAGCATTGCCGACTTTATTGCCAGCCGCTATGGCAAGTCGACCGCATTAGGAGCGCTAGTAACCATTTTCGCCGTATTCGGCATAGTGCCCTACATAGCGCTGCAACTAAAAGCGATTACCTACAGTTTCAACCTAATATCAAGTAACGGCGAGCTGACTTCCATGGCGCTACAACGCGCCTACCCGGCTATCCCAGAATTTATCGACACCGCCTTTATCGTTGCAATCCTGTTGGCGGTATTTTGTATGCTGTTCGGAGCTATGCGCCTAGACAGCACCGAACGGCATGAAGGTTTGGTAGCAGCGGTTGCGTTTGAATCTCTGGTTAAACTCATCGCCTTTATGTGTGTGGGTGTATTTGTATGTTACACCCTGTTCGATGGGTTCTCAGATATCTTCTCCCAATTTCTACAGACATTTCCTGAAAAGAGCCATCTTCTACTTTTAGGTGATAGTTCCACTCCGGCGACAAAGTGGTTCACGATGACCACTCTTTCCATGTTCGCTATTATGTTGCTCCCGCGCCAGTTCCACATAATGGTCATCGAAAATTCGGACATTTCCCATCTACGCACGGCCATGTGGACCTTCCCGGCGTATATGTTTCTTCTCAACCTATTTGTGCTGCCCATTGCTCTTGGCGGGCTGCTTCATTACGATGGCAATACAGCTCTGGCCGATTATTTTGTCTTAAGTCTGCCGCTGCATAACAACGAATCGGCGCTGGCAGCACTGGTGTTCATAGGGGGTCTGTCCGCTTCGGCTGGGATGGTGATGCTCGAATCTGTCGCATCCGCAACCATGATTCTCAATAATCTCGTCATGCCCCTTATCCTGCGCTTCAATCTGCGGCGGCCAGATATTTCCGGCACCTTGCTCAACATCAAACGCTTGGCGATCACTTCGGTTATTTTTCTGGGGTATTTTTACTTCCACATCCTCGGTGAAACCGAGGCCTTGGTGGATATTGGCCTGATCTCCTTCATGGCAGCCACCCAGTTTGCTCCCGCATTTCTCGGAGCACTGTACTGGGAACGCGCCAACGGGCGTGCCGCTGCAACGGGGCTCATATTCGGCTTTGCCATCTGGATGTACACCTTAATTGTCCCTGTGTTGGTCGAAGCTGGCTGGCTTACACAAAGCTTGATGCAAAACGGACCTTTTGGCATCGAAGCTTTACGCCCGACCGCGCTTTTTTATCTTAACAACCTCGATATGTGGTCGCACTCTCTGTTTTGGTCCATTTTCTTCAACGCAGGTAGCTACGTTACTATTTCTATCCTCAGTTCCCCCTCTTCTGCTGAATCAGCCCAGGCGGTCCGTTTTGTCCGCGCCGCTACCTGGAAATCTGAAACCAAGGAGAGCAAAAGAATCAGTAAGGCACCGACGGTCATTGAGTTTATCGATTTAATGGCCAAATTCATTGGGGATAAAGCCGCCAACAAGGCCATCTCTGAGTATCTTGGTGACCGAGAGATTGATGAAAAGGGAAGTCTGTCCGAATATGAGATCCCGAACCTGAAGCGTTTTACTGAGAAAACTATGGCCGCTTCTGTTGGTGCTCCAGCCGCCCGTATCATCATCGAAAACTATCTCGCCGCACGCGGCAGCAAGATGGAGGACGTCTTTAACATCTTTGGCACCGTCAGTCTAAGCCGCGATGCTAGCCGTGAACAACTCAGTGTGCTGTATGATGTGGCCAACCTTATAAACAGTGGGAAAGCACTAGATTCCATTTTAGACAGTGTTCTTGACCTGCTCTTTCGCCAGTTTCGCTTTGATCTGTGTGCCATCAGAATTTTAGACGAAGAGGTCAATTTGCTTCGAGTACGTAGCTATAAAGGACTTGATTCTGGGTTTCTCTCCCATGCAGATCGCGAAATAAACTTGGATACCTGTATTGGCCACACCTTCATCAACAACAAGGTGGTGCTAGCCAATGATTCCGACTGTGCAGACATGCCTACTTCCCTTGCTATTGTGCGTGAACTGAAAATCAAATCTTTCGCGCATGTTCCCATAACAGTGGAGGGGCAACCCATTGGAGTGTTGTCGTCATATTCACGTTATGCAAAAGGGATATATACGGATGAGTTCATCGAACTGTATAAAAACATTGCAGCTCAGATCGGCATAGCCTATCGCAACTCCATCCAGACTGTGCAACTCATTGAAGCAAGTGAGCAGCAAAAACAGTTGAAGATTGCCGAAGACATTCAACTAGATCTGCTGCCAAAAAAGATGCCGGAGGTAGACGGCCTAGACATCGCAGGGATATGTGTGCCCGCCAAGCAAGTGGGGGGAGATTATTACGATTTTATCACCTACCCGCAAGAACTAGATATTGTGATTGCCGATGTCTCCGGGCATAACATAGGCGCGGCTCTGCTCATGGCTTCAACCCGTACCTTTATTCGGGCGCATAGCCGGCAGATGTTTCCACCCCAAACTACCCTTAGTACCTTAAACGGCTTTTTGTACCAAGACTTGAGCAGCTCGGAATTATTTATTACCATGTTTTATCTGCGCTACGAGTTGCAGAAAAACAACCTAATTTATGCGAATGCCGGACACAACAAACCGTTGATCTACAGACCTGCTACCGACAGCTTTGACCAGTTAGATGCGGAAGGGATGATTTTGGGCATTCTTCCCGAAGTCGATTTTGAACAAAAAGAAATAGCTGTAGACTCCGGCGATATTTTAGTATTGTACACAGATGGTATTGTGGAGGCGCAAAACCAGTTTGAAGAACTCTTTGGCATGCAGCGTTTTCAGGATATGATTCGCGACCATTACACCAAAAGCAGCAATGAGATCATTGATATCGCCTTGGATGAGACCCGCATATTCCAGGGACGCCGTCATTTTAACGATGACGTAACCATAGTTGTGGTAAAAATACTTTAACCCTAAGCATTCCGGAGGAAAAAGAAACATGATTATAACCTCGAAAGATTTCGACAAAGGTATTGTGATGATTATTGAGGAAGAGCGCCTGGATGCGCACAACAGTAATGAACTAAAAAGTCAGCTCATGAACCAGTTCGAAGAGGGAAAATCCAACATCATTATCGACCTGCAGCATGTGCGCTTTATTGATTCATCTGGTCTAGGAGCTCTGGTTTCTGGTTTCAAAAATGCCGGTTCCCGCGACGGCAGCCTAAAATTATGTGGACTGCAAAAACAGGTCCAGTCGATGTTTGAGCTTACACGTTTACACCGAGTTTTTGAGATTTTTCCCAGTGAAGAAGAGGCCTTGGCAAGTTTCTAATTTGTGCTATGGTTAACATGACAGGTTGGGCAGCTAGACAAGGCGGCCCAACCTGATAACCCAATGGTGTGGGATGAAAACTATGAAAAACCTGCTGGAAGTTGACATAAAAGTTCCGAATCAGACCAAATATCTGCGCCTTATCGGCCAGATTGGAGAGGATGTCGCTGGGGCGCTGGAGAGGTTTAACGACTCTGACCCGGAGGAACTCGCGTATCACATCAATCTGGTTCTTACCGAGGCGATGGCCAACGCCATAAAACACGCCAACAAAAACGACCCCACAAAGGATGTCCACATTTCTATCAATCTTACTGATGACCTGCTCTCGATCAGGGTTTTTGATCAAGGACAAGGGTTCGACATCAGCACTGCAGAACTGCAGGCTCCAGATCCTGCCCTTGATCATGGGCGTGGGGTTTTCCTAATACGAAGTCTGATGGATAGCGTTACGTATAATCGCTGTGAAACAGGGAATGTACTGGAAATGCGTAAATCGCTACTGCAGCATGGAGGGAAAAAAGAGCGTGGCAGTGGTGCTGAGAGTTAGGTTTAAAACCTGTCAGTTTTGTCTGCCCAGCAAATTTTTCTTAACCAACTGGGTCAACTCTCTATGGCTTGAGACTTTCTGCCCCCCCTCCCACTTATAGGCAATAAACTCAGCACCAGCTTGCTGCGCAGCTAATCTGTCGTATTCCGAATCGCCAACATAAACCAATTCCTCGGCATCACACCCACCCAAATCCGCAACCCGGTGCAACATATCTGGGTACGGCTTTGGACGCGGCACGTCACAACTGGTAACCAAGTGGGAAAAATACCTTTCCAGCTTAAAGTGGGTGACAATGTCACGCATACTGCCACGTCGATTGGTAGCAACAGCCAAGGGTAAGTACCCAGCTAACTCTTCCAGACATTCATACAGATACGGTTCTGGAATAAGCTCGGGGAAAAAATCCGCATAATCAATCCGCTGCGCCACCTGTTCAGCTGCCTCAACCTGGTCTTCTCCAAATAGAGCTGCAAACACTTGTGGGCTCGATCCAATATGGCAAATCTCAACTCGATCATCGCCCGCTGATTCAATCAACGGATGATTAAAGTGCTGTAAAATGGCGTTATAGTAGGCAATATTGGCCTGCATGCTATTAAACAATACCCCATCACAATCGAATACCAGAATTTTCATTTGTGCCATCATGCTTTTTCAATCGACTTCCTGTTAAGCACCCACACCCCTGCACAACCGATACAGAACATTGGGATGGATAAAAGTTGCCCCATGCTTAATCCGGCAGTAACAAGGCCTAGGTGAGCATCGGGCTCACGATAAAACTCAAGGACAAAGCGAAATAAAGCATACGCGGCAATAAAGGTATAAAACACACTCCAAGTAGCGTGGATATAACGACGCGCCAGAGTGAGAATTGTAAACAGTAGCGGTCCTTCGCATACGGCCTGATACAACTGGCTTGGATGGCGCGGCAGGGATCCCCCGCTTGGAAACACCATGCTCCAGGGCACATCGGTTACCCTACCCCACAGTTCCGCATTAATAAAATTGCCTATGCGCCCAAAAAACAATCCAAAACATGCTGCAGTAACCAGTGCGTCTGCAATAGGTCCAATAGCGTATCCACGTTTGCGACAAAACAAAACCACCGCCACGACCACACCGAGAAGCCCACCGTGGAAGCTCATTCCACCTTCCCATATATGCAGCACCTCGAGCGGGTGGTGTACATAATAGGCGAAATTGTAAAACAACACATAGCCAAGACGCCCACCAAGTACAACCCCTAGCACCCCTGCAAAAAGAAGATCTCCCGCAGCTTCACACGATATATCGAGGCGCTTATGTTTCGAAGCCCGGCACAAATAGAAATAGACACACGCAAAGCCGGCCAAGTACATCAGGCCATACCAGCGCACCGCCAGGGGACCTATTTCAAACGCTATTGGATCTATATTGGGAAATGAAAGCATCGGTGAAACCTGCGTGGATAAGAGTGGCGACAAAATCAGCCGGAAGAGGCGCCGCGAACTGGAGCTGCTTTTCAGGCATGTGTAGATGCGGGAATCCCAGGCTGTGGGCATGAAGCAAGGAGCGCCCAACCCTCAGACTATTAACCTGTGGAGAACCGCCGTAGAATAGATCACCAACGATTGGGTACCCAGCCTCGCTCAAGTGCACGCGAATCTGATGGGTTCTGCCGGTAAGAATATCAACTTCAAGTAGCGCATAGCCAGGTACCTGTTCCAATACCCTGTAGTCAGTTATCGCCTCTTTTCCACCCTTAGCAACCGACTTCATTTTATTGCTAGCACGGTTGCGCGCAAGGAGAGATTGGATGCGGCCTTCTTTTTCTTCCAATTCTCCCGCTACTAAAGCAAGGTAACCCTTACGCGCAGTGCGCTGCGTGAAACAGGCAGTCAGAGCTTTGTGGCTGCTCTTATGGATGGAAAACACTATCACCCCAGATGTTTCACAATCTAGGCGCTGTACCATACCGAGCTCAGGCTTGGAATGGCGTTGAAAAGGGTTCTGCAGATGGCAAAGAGCAGCCTCATACATACTCCCTTTATAGCGCGCCGGAGTAGGCTGCATGACCACACCAGATGGTTTATTCAAGACCAAGATATATTTGTCCTGATATATAATTTCTTCGGGCTTAATTCGATATAGATCGAGCGCCCTTCCATCAATAAAAACCTCGATCCCCACGCCGGAAGAAACTTCAAGCGCGCACTTATGCACACGGCGCTGTTGAACATGTACACCACCTATATCAATCAGTTTACGCACATAAGTGCGCGATAAGTTCTCGCAACACGCAGGTATCACCTGATCGAGACGTTGACCGGTGTATTCTGGCGGTACGCTGAAACGATAATGACTAGGTTTAAGCATAAAACCTCAGGCTGTGCACACACATACGGAAAAATAATTTATTTCTAACTGACGTCCACACGCTGCCTGAGTTCTTTGCCGGTTTTGAAAAATGGAGCCTTTTTTGCTGGGATCTGGATTATCTCGCCGCTTTTGGGGTTGCGCGCCTGGCGTGTTTCACGCTCGCGCACAGAGAATGATCCAAACCCACGAATTTCTACTCGATCACCTTCAGCAAGTGCGGTTGTAATAGAGTCGAAGATGGTGTTAACCACAACTTCAGACTCTTTTTTACTCAAATAAGCGTTGGTTTCAGCCAACTGCTCTATTAATTCACTCTTGGTCATGTTTATCCAACCCTTAATTGTTAGCTTTCCATAGCATATGCAACTGCGCACTCTCTGCCTGGTGCAGATACTGCTGTAACGAAGAGGTAGTATGCTGTAAAAAGAGATCCAACAGGCTCACCCGCTCCGGCTCGGGGTAGATCACTTCCGGATCACCATCAATGCCGACACGGCGCGCTGCATACTCAATAGCTACCTGCAGTCCCCCTAATTCGTCAACCAGTCCAGCCTCTTTTGCTTGACTGCCACTAAAAATTCGCCCATCGGCAAGTTTTCTTACTACAGCGGGTTCGAGATCGCGCCCAATAGCAACGGCGGCGACAAATTGAGCATAAACGTCATCAATTACACCCTGCAGCAGCGCCTGTTCTTCAGAGGTCATATCCCGCACCGGAGATCCAATATCTTTAAAGGTGCCGCTTTTAATTACACGGCGGTGCAAGCCGATTTTTTCCAGCAGCGCGGCTATATCGGGAAATTCCATAATAACCCCGATACTGCCAGTGATAGTGCCTGGGTTGGCAAATATATGTGTAGCCGGTGCTGCGATATAGTAGCCGCCCGAGGCAGCTACAGAACCCATGGAAACAATAACGGGCTTGTTCTTTAGCGCTTTAACCGCCGCATAAATTTCCTGCGACGGCCCGACCCCGCCCCCTGGCGAATCTACACGCAACACCACAGCCTTCACTTTGGTATTGCGTTCGAAACTTTTCAAATCAGCAATAATTTGTTTGGATTGAGTAATCGGGCCGATAACTTCTATAACTCCGATCTTATCCGTGCGCGAAAAACCTTTGTTTCCACTAGATTTAGAGCCAACAAAGAGAATGAGCCCCGCAAATAGGCCAAACAGAAGGATAAACGCAAGTGGAACTATTATCACTGGCTTAATTTTCATGAGTTTTCCGAAAAAAAAGCCCCTACTGCGTCAATAACAGTAGGGGCAGAGGTTGTTGCTGCAGTTAATCAGTCTTTAGCGGACGTATCAAAGGCACCTTTAAGCAAATCGCCAAGGCTGGATGTCGCTTTTTTCTGTGCGCCCATGTACTCTTCTACTTCTGCCTTTTCTTTACGCTCTGACATGTGCTTGATGGACAGGGCAATTTTATGCTCCTGAGTATCTACATGCAGAACCACGGCTTCGAGCTCATCACCTACACTGGCAAAGTCTTTAGGTGACTCCACCTTTTCTTTGCTGATCTCAGATACGTGAATAAGACCCTCTACACCCTCTTCTACTTCGAGGAAGATGCCGAATTCGGTTACCGAAGTAACCTTACCGCGGATGATGGTACCCGGTGCATACTGCTCCGGGATGATCTGCCACGGATCCTGAGTCAGTTGCTTAACCCCAAGGGAGAAACGCTCATTTTCAGTATCGATATTCAGGACAACTGCTTTGACCAAGTCGCCCTTTTTGTATAGTTCAGACGGATGCTTGATCCGCTTGGTCCAAGACAGGTCAGAAATATGTACCAGACCGTCAATCCCTTCATCTACACCTACGAATATACCAAAGTCAGTAATGTTCTTGACCTGACCTTCGATAACGGTGCCAACAGGAATTTTCTCACCAATCGCATCCCATGGATTTGGCTCAACTTGCTTGAGACCAAGAGAGATACGGCGGTTTTCAGTGTCCATGGCCAGGACTATAATTTCTACTTCATCCCCGATAGAAAGAATCTTGTTGGGATGTTTGATCCGCTTGGTCCAGCTCATTTCAGATACGTGGATAAGACCCTCGACACCTTCTTCGAGTTCTACAAATGCGCCATAATCAGTCAGGCTGACAACCTTGCCAGACACCTTGGCTTTGGCAGGATATTTCTCAGCCACACTGAGCCATGGATCGGGTGCAGTTTGTTTGAGTCCAAGAGAAACACGCTCTTTCTCACGGTCGAATTTGAGCACCTTGACGTTGATAGCATCACCAACGGCAAGAATATCGGAAGGGTGTGTTACCCGACCCCACGACATGTCAGTAATATGAAGCAGGCCATCGATACCACCGAGGTCGATAAATGCACCGTAGTCGGTAAGATTTTTGACCACACCTTCAACAACTTGTCCCTCTTCGAGGGTCTTGAGTGTGTCTGCACGCTGGCTTTCACGCTCATTCTCAAGCAATACACGCCGCGAAAGAACAATGTTGCCCCGTCGCTTGTTGAGTTTGATAATCTTGAATTCGAAGGTCTCGCCGATCAGTTTATCGAGATTGCGCACCGGCCGCAAATCCACCTGTGAACCAGGCAAAAAGGCGTTGACCCCGATATCGACCGACAGGCCACCTTTGATGCGTGATACGATTTTTCCGTCGACAACGGCGTCTTCTTCTAGAGAATTCCATACCTTCTGACGGTCGGCCTTCTCTTTGGAAAGTCCAATGAGACCGCTTTCGTTCTCTGCGCGTTCAAACAGGACATCTACCTTGTCGCCAACTTCAAGCTGAGCAGGCTTACCGTCTACAACAAATTCTGACAAGGGAATTACACCCTCGGACTTGTAGCCGACATCGACTACGACCGAGTCAGGATTCAGCTGAATCACGGTACCTTCTACAACATCACCAACAGCGAGGTTGCCTTGTGGGCTGTTCTCGAACAGCTCCCTGAAACTTTCTTCTCCGAACTCGTCATCCATCTCATCGCCGAGCATGTCGAATTCATCTGCGTTCATTGCTTGTGTGATTTCTGTCATTTAACTAACTTACCCCCTATTAAATTCACGCCTTTTACGGCGTTTCCCTGTAAGTACGTGGGAAGACGAGACCATAGCACAGCAACCGAGAAAAAAAAATATTTATTTTTGTATTTTTTCCAGCCGCAAAAGCACTTCACGGATTATCCACTCCGGCGTTGAAGCCCCGGCGGTTATCCCTACTCGCTCGACCCCAGTAAACCACTCCGGCAAAATTTCATTTGCAGTTTCGAGATGATAGGTCAGGGGTTGGATTTCGCTGCATATCCGTGCCAGACGGTTGGTATTTGCGCTATTATAGCCACCAACAACCAGCATCACATCTACAGCTTCGGCCAGGGTCCGCGCCTCATGCTGTCTCACCGCTGTGGCATCGCAGATGGTGTTGAAGATGCGCAACTCTTTGCTACGTTCGAGCAACTTAAGTGCTATGGAGCTGAAGTTTTCGTACGATTGCGTTGTCTGTGCCACTAGGCCGACCCGTTTCCCCAGTGGAAGCAGTGCTGCAGCTTCCACATCTGCCGCTACAAACACCTCAGCATTCTGAACATAGGATAAGATCCCCTGTACTTCAGGGTGTTCTTTTTCCCCCACAATGACTACGCAATATCCTTCTGAACCCAAAAGTTCAGCGTATTTCTGCGCTTTTTTCACAAACGGGCAGGTAGCGTCCACCACTTTTAGCTTGTTCGTATACAGATGTTCCTCTTCTTGGCGCGTAATACCGTGGGAGCGTACGATGACGCTTTGATCCTGCAGTGCATGGATGTCGTTGATCACCGAAATTCCTTCGGCCTCAAGTCGCTCTACCAACTGCGGTGAGTGGATCAATGGGCCCAGTGAGCAGATATTCTGATCCTCTTCGGCTGCCTTAAATGCCATATTGACGGCACGCTTCACCCCGAAGCAAAAACCAGCGCTCTTGGCTAAAACTATCTCCATAGCTACCCCTCTCCCTTAGCCTTTTTTCCCTGCGCTAAGTGGACATAATGCAACATCTGCTCTAGAACCGCATTCGTGTCCAACGCAGTGGAGTCGATGACGATGGCATCCTGCGCCTGCTTTAAGGGGGCGTGTTTGCGATTTTTATCTGCATGATCGCGTTCTATTACTTCTGCAACAGTCTGCTCTAGCGACACATCCTGTCCGTTCTGGCGCAGTTGGGCGTAGCGCCTGCGTCCGCGTTCTGCGTCGTTCGCGCACAAATAAAACTTCACCTGCGCATTGGGGAACACTTCGGTACCGATGTCGCGCCCTTCGAGCACAACCCCTGAACCGCACCGATTACCACCCATGTGCCGCTGCAAGGCTAGCATGGCTTTGCGTACCACTGGAGAGGCAGACACCGCTGAGGAAAGCAGGCTCATCTCCGGAGTGCGTATGGCGTCAGAAACATCTTCGTCTCCAAGCCAAACCTGCTCCTTTACACCAACACGTTTGAAGCTAATCGGCAGGTTGGCACACAGCTGTTCGAGCGCAGCATGGTCTTCTGGGTCTATTCCGGCTCTAGCAGCGGCCAAAGCGACCGTTCGATACATGGCTCCAGTATCAATATTGATAAAATCCAACCGACGAGCCAACATTTTACTCAGGGTGCTCTTACCAGAGCCCGACGGCCCATCTATCGCGACGATTATTTTATCTGACATGGCTTAGGTGCCTATCCTATCTATAGCTGTTTTGATTATTTCCCACTTGAACGCTCATCTCAATTCTTTCCCGTGGGAATGGCTACCTGGTGCAGTAATTCCCAAAAAGCGGGAAACGAAATGGCCGTGCATCCAGTGTCCTCAATTTCCAGTACTGTCGAGGTGCGCAGCCCGGCTACAGCAGCGCTCATAGCGATACGATGATCTCCACACGAGTTGACCTTTCCGCCGTTAAAGCGCTCAATTCCGTGGATGGTCATTCCATCCGCATGCGTCTCAACCTCTACTCCCAAGGTCTGTAACACAGCTTCCATTGCCGCTATTCGGTCAGTTTCCTTGACCCTCAACTCGGCTGCGTCTCGGATGGTGGTCGTCCCTTGCGCGCAGGCTGCGGCAATACTGACCACCGGCAACTCATCGATGGCTCGAGGAACCATATCGCCCCCAATTTCTATGCCGCGCAACTCACTACTGCACACCAGCAGGTCTGCGACAGGTTCTTCCCCAGCGTGGCGTTCATTAAGGATGCGAATATTCGCCCCCATAGAACACAGAATATCTACAATACCACTGCGAGTCGGGTTCATTCCGACATTTTTTATCAACAGTTCTGAATTGGGAACTATCAGAGCTGCGACCAGAAAAAACGCTGCCGAGGAGATATCTCCGGGGATTTCGAGGTCACGCCCCTGCAACTGCTGGCCTCCCTCTACACTGACACCACCGGCAAACACCTGCACCTCAGCCCCCATATAGCGGAGCATACGTTCCGTATGATCGCGCGACACATGTGGTTCATACACCGTAGTAGTACCGCTAGCGCTGAGTCCGGCCAGTAGCAGCGCGGACTTCACTTGCGCACTGGCCACCGGAGAGTGATACGTGATGCCACCAAGAGGAGATCCCTGCAACGCAAAAGGGGCACAGCGATTTTGTTCTCTCCCCCATATCTGTGCTCCCATCTGCATTAGGGGCTCAATGACACGCCCCATCGGGCGACGGCGCAGATATTGATCCCCACTGAGCACTGAAAAAAACTTTTGCCCTGCCAGCACCCCACTCAGCAGACGTATAGTGGTTCCAGAATTACCGCAATCGAGGATATCGGTAGGTTCACACAAACCGAAAAAACCTTTTCCTTTAATCCTTATGACCGCGTCTAAACTCACATCAATATCCACCCCCATGGCTCTGAATGCGTTAAGGGTAGCAAGATTGTCTTCTCCGTGAAGAAAACCACGGATACAGGAGCTGCCTTGGGCCAAAGACGCAAACATGATGCTACGATGGGATATCGATTTGTCGCCCGGAACTGTAATCTCCCCTCGGAGCCCTGCACTGGAATTTATCTGCTGACTTTTCATCTTCATTCTCCTTTTGCAGGACTACCGCTGGAGTAGACAATTGCATCCCGACTTAATTTTGACTGGCGGAAAAACTTTTCCAACCGCTCAGCATCTTGACCAGCAATATCCGCCTTTAACTCTGCCAGAAAGGTTTCGAACTGCTCAAGCATTTCCAGAATCGCACTGCGATTCTCCAGCGCTATATCGCGCCACATCACTGGATCAGAAGAGGCAATACGGGTAAAATCACGGAAACCGCCGGCAGAATATTCAAGTACATTTTCGGCATATTGGTCATAGTTGCTCACGGCATTTACCAGCGAGTATGCAATCATGTGGGGTAGATGGCTGATGGCGGCTAGGATGCGGTCGTGCTTGAGGACATCCATAAGCACCACTTCACTGCCTGCGCTGCGCCAGAGTTGACTTATCACTTCTACGCCATGCGCTGGGGTCAAAGCGGTAGGGGTGAGAATGCAGCGTTTTGCACGATATAATTCCGCAAACGCTGCCTGTGGTCCGCTTTTCTCGGTTCCGGAGATGGGATGCCCGGGGACGTAGGCTATCCCGGCGGCATGCGCGACCGGCTCAATTCCTTCCACAATCGTCCCTTTTACGCTACCGGTATCGGTGAGGATTGCATCATCGCGCATATAGGGAATCACTCGGCGGGCAACCTCGGGTAGGCAACACACAGGCAACGCGAGCACCACTACATCTGCATTTACTACAGCGTCGGTCAGCTCCAGAGTTGACCTGTCCGCGATTCCGAGGGTTATCGCCGTAGCCATATGCGCGGGATTCTGGTCCCACACAACCACTTCACCTACGCTACCAGCCTGTTTCAGGGCCAGCGCCAAGGAACCTCCAATAAGACCTGCCCCAATAATGGCAATCTGCTCGACAATCACTTCTTTATTATGGGTAGCTATATGCATACCGGTTTAACCTCGCGCCCGCGGATATGAACCAAGGATTTTGAGAAACTTGCACTGGGGTTCAAGTTCTGCGATCGCTGCGCGCACCGGTTCGTTCTCGATGTGCCCTTCCATATCGAGGAAGAAAACATACTCCCACGCCCTTTTTTTAAGGGGACGACTTTCAATTTTTGTCAGGTTGACCGCATGCTTACTGAACGGTTCCAGCATACGCCACAAAATGCCAGGCTCGTCGTTAATGCAGAACATGACACTGGTTTTATCCTCTCCTGAAGGAGCTGGGAATTGATCACTTACAATAAGGAAGCGGGTAAAGTTGTTGGGGTTGTCGGCAATACTTACTTTTACCGGACGCAGATCATAGCGGCTACCAGCCATGGCACTAGCTATAGCTGCCGCACCACGATCTGTAGCGGCAAATTGCGCCGCCGCCGCAGTGCTGGCTACATCTATAAGCGGAATATCCGGCAGGTTTTCCTCTAGCCATTTACGACATTGGGCTAGGGCCTGAGGATGGGAATAGATACGTTGAATATCTTCTAGTTCCCCAGAAAGAGAGAGCAGGTCATGGGATATCTCCAGCAGAATTTCGGCGTATATTTTCAGCCCGGTCTCCATAAACATATCCAGCGTGTGGGTAACCACACCTTCGTTGGAGTTCTCTACCGGAACTACGCCATAGTCTGCGCGCCCTCGCTCTACTTCATCAAAAACTGCAGATATACTTTTTTGTGCCACAAGGGTGGCTGATAAACCAAACTGCTGCATGGCTGCTACATGGGTAAAGGTTGCCACTGGACCGAGAAAAGCAACCTTCATAGGCTCTTCAAGCGCTAGAGAGGCAGAGATGATTTCACGAAATACACGCCGAATGCCATCCTCGGGGAAAGGGCCGGTGCTCTTGGAACACAGACGCGCATAAATGGCGTTTTCCCTGCTGGGCACATAGAATGGTGCAGAACTGTCTTTTTTGGTCTGGCCTACCGCCATAACCACCTTGGCGCGTTCATTCAGCAAGGCAAGTATTTTATCATCGATGGCATCGATGGATTCACGAAATGGCTTAAGATCTTTACTCATTTACACGAGTCTCTCTTGCTGACAGGCATGCATGCAGGGATTCTCCTCATGGCAGAGGCACGTAAAGGCTGACATATACATTTATAAAAAAGACGCTACTTAAGTAGATACCGGTAAACACCGGCAGATATTTAACCACACCAAGACAGCATGAACCCTACTGCCTTGGTGGATTAAGGGGAGAAAACATACCCCAACCCACCCTCTAAAGCAACCTACCGCCGCCGCGACTTAATAACCGATGATCTTTACCAGCACCCGCTTACGCCGCCTTCCGTCAAATTCCCCGTAAAAAACTTGCTCCCAAGGGCCAAAATCAAGACTGCCATCGGTAACCGCCACCACCACTTCGCGTCCCATAACCGTGCGTTTCAGGTGGGCGTCGCCGTTGTCCTCTCCAGTACGATGATGCGCATACCCATGTAGATCGTATGGCGCAAGTTTCTCTAGCCAAGTAGAAAAATCTTGATGCAGGCCGGTTTCGTTATCATTGATAAAAACCGAAGCGGTAATATGCATGGCATTGACCAGACATAACCCCTCGCTGATACCACTTTCCTGCAGGCACGCATCCACCTCACGGGTTATATTTACAAAACCGGTGCGTTCCGGCAATTCAAACCACAACTCTTTCCGATACGATTTCATTGTCTAACCTTCTGTTGGCGCGAAAAAAATCATTACATCCAAATGTGTGTTATGGATAAAAAACCACTCTGCCGACAAATTGCCCAGGTGTTATCAGGCTACTCCTGATAGTTTTCCTTAATTTCAGGCTGAACCCAGGGCTGACTGAACCAGTACCAACGGGTGTCTTTATCCTGCGCAGCAAGGGTATATTTGTTACGCCGCCC
>JAQUDG010000037.1 GCA_028685815.1 Desulfuromonas sp. | reverse complement strand
CTCGTCAGCGCCGTGCTGATGGAGATATCGGAAGAGTGGGAAACTGGCCGAGTTTACTTGACTTTTTAAGGATCAACAATCGCTCCAAAGAGAAGTTTTGAATTTACAGAACAGTTGTTGCTTTATCATAATGAGTCCGGCCCTAGTTCCTTCCTTCAATTCAGATCTAAGCCCCTTCTCCGTTACCGAAAAACTTCTGCTTACCTCCCGTCGCCTCGCCGAGATAGCCAAACATGACGGAGGCTATGCAGAATACCACTTCACGAATCCAACCAACGACAACGCGGAGGAAAGCAAAATTTCCTATGTCACTGTGCTGCCGCGCTGGGACTGGATTCTCGGGACGGGGTTCTACACCAATGCTCTGGATGAACGCATCCTGACCCACCAGGCCGAACTTCTCAGTGGGGCGCACAAACGCACCCGTATCGGGGTCATAGTTGTTCTTATTAATCTGCTCCTTGGGTTGGCGATAGCCTATGTTACCCATCGGTATGTACACAGAATTGAGGCAGCACGCGAAGAACACCTCAAGCGTCTAGAGCAATATAGCAAACTGCTTGATGAACTCTGTCTAGTATCCAAAGGAGATTTGGCAGGCCACATAACCTACGTCAATGATAAATTCTGTCAAGTTTCCGGCTACACCCGCGAACAGATGCTGGGCGAGCCCCACAATATCGTGCGCCATCCCAGTGTACCAAAGATGGTGTTCAAGCGTATGTGGCAGCGGATTCAGGCGGGTAATATTTGGCGCGGGATCAGTCGCAATAAAACCAGTGACGGCAATTCATACTACGCCGATAGCGTCATCATGCCCCTGACCGACCAGAATGGTAATATCGTTGAATATATCGCGGCGCGCTACGAAATCACCGAACTCTTGGAAAAACGCGACGAGGTGCGCCTGGCTTTTGCTACCGATAAACTTACCTCGTTAGGAAGCCGCCACAAGCTGGTTGAAGATCTGCGTACAAGCACCGAAAAAAGCTGTCTTATCCTGTTCGATGTTGTCGATTTCGGTGGCATCAACCAAAATTTGGGGACCGAAACTGCGGATCAGATTCTCCTCCACCTGAGCAACCAGATGATTGAATTCTTTGCGGCGGAAAGATACTCCCTGTATCGACTTCACAGCGATATATTTGCCGTATTGACCAATACCGCCGCCCACGCAGAGTTACACACCACAGTAGAGCAATTCAGTAAAACCTTGATACGGAATACCTTTGTCCACACAGACTCAGGAACCATGAATCTAAACCTCGTCAGTGGCATCGCCTGCAACGAAAAAGACCTGCTCACCTGCGCTGATGCCGCCCTGCAGCATGCCAAGCAAAGTAAAGTCACCGTCGCCATGTACAACACCGAAATTGCTGCCAATCAGGGGCGTACTCGGGCGTACTGGATCAACGAAGTGCAGCAGGCGCTGTTGGATCAGCGTCTAATTCCTTACTACCAGCCCATTGTGCATATTTTAAGTGGCGAAACCCGCAGACATGAAGCCCTGATGCGCATGGTAAACATCAGCGGAGAAATTATCCCCCCCGGCTCGTTTCTCCCAATTATGGAGCAAACCAGTCACTACCCTGAGATGACGCGGGCAATCATCAAGCAAGCCTGCATGTTCTTTCGCTACCGCAAGGATAGTTTTTCAGTCAACATCGCAGTGGATGACTTGCTACACCGCAGCACCGTCGATTTTATTGCAACCACGGCAACAAGTTACGCCGTCACTGGGCGTCTAGTTCTAGAACTGGTGGAGACAGAAAACATTCATAATTATGAGGTTGCGCTGAAGGCACTGGCGGAATTGAAGTCCCTAGGAATAAAAATAGCCATTGATGACTTCGGCTCTGGATTTGCAAATTTTTCCTACTTGTCGGCGTTTCCCGCAGACTTTGTAAAGATCGATGGATCCCTGATCAGCAAGATCAACGAAGATGAAAAAACCCGCAACCTAGTTCAAATACTGATCGACTACGCCCACTCCGAAGGGATAGAGGTTATCGCCGAGTTTGTTAGTTCGGCTGAAATTCTTGCTACCGTTACACAGATGGGGTGCGACTACGCCCAGGGTTACCACTTTGGCGCCCCCGCTCCAGGGGAAAGCATCCAGGACTAGGAACCCAAGGAAGTAATGGTCCTAAACGTAAATAACTGTTTCTGCCTGCTCAGGGCTCTGCGCCGACATCTGGTGCAGGCGGGTCTCAATAACCTCACCGGCGTAGGCAAAAGCCTGCTGTAGGCAATGACGTGTGCACTGATGGCAACGCACACAGCGCTCACCCACTACCGGATATCCATCCTCCCACGTAAATGCCCCTGTCGGGCAGAGCTTCACACAAGTTCCACACCCGTTGCATCTACTTCTGTCTGGCTGATGTTTTCCCAGCACGGCCTTCGTCACGGTTAGGCTCTTTTCCCATGCTTCTGCTGCATACGCGGGCGGAAGATAATCCAGCACCTGCGCGCCCAAAGGCACAAC
The DNA here is from genome assembly GCA_028685815.1 of Desulfuromonas sp. GTDB lineage: Bacteria > Desulfobacterota > Desulfuromonadia > Desulfuromonadales > Desulfuromonadaceae > JAIVHC01. The sequence continues at coordinate 19,417 of JAQUDG010000037.1, read as the reverse complement.
CGGAGTGGCACTGAGCTTTTGCACCACTGCCGCGACCAAGGCGCCCATTTTCTCTGCATCGTCCGCACCAGGATGCCCTGCCCCTAAAGGCTTTGCGCTCGCCCACAAAGAGGAGTGCAACGCCAACACCTTGGCTGCCCCCACCGTTGTCCAACCCCTTTTTCCCAAATGCTGCGCCATCTCCAACAAGGTCACGCCGCTGCACACCGCACCCCAGGTTGCAAACGGAACCGCCACCCCGTTAATCCCCTGGGGCAGCGCTGCGATAAATTCCAACACCTGTGGCACCGCGTGATCGACATACACCGGCGTGCCGAGCCACAGGCAGGCATCCGCCTTTACCTTGGGCGCCAACGTCGCCATATCCGCACCCCCTTGTGGCGCAAGATCAAGCAAAATAGCCTTAATTTCGTGTCTCTGCAGTGCGGTCTCGATCATCTTAGCTACGGTGCGGGTTGACCCTGCGGGGGAAAAATAAGCAATATAGTGTGTGCGCATCGTATCTTCTCCTTTTGATATTCACTGCCGTTCGGTTAGCTGTCGATCACAGGATGATTGCCTAAGTAATTCTCTCTTGGGCGCTACCGCACATGCCTTGGATGTCGACAACCATCTCTGCGGATCAGGCGACTTTAGCATATTTATTCCCCTCTATATTGTCCCAAAGTTGCTTACCCCTGAATTTTACCCCACTGCATTAACGCCTAGCTTTCCATTTTATTTATTAGCGGACTCCTATTATGCACCAGGTTACGCGTACACCAATCTTTGATGTGAAAAAACTTGCCCCTAGCGTCTTTAGAAAGAGGCATTTAACTACAAATCTGATATTGTTAGAAGATGAGAAGACACCTATGGACCCAGCAGAGGGGAAACGATGGGAATTGAGATAGAACGGAAATTTTTGCTTAAAAATGATTCTTGGCGTGCCCATGTTCAAAGCAAGTCGCGAATCATCCAGGCCTATATTAGTGTTAATCCCGCAGCGACGGTGCGGGTGCGTGTTACCGCTGCGGGTGCATTTCTAACCCTGAAAGGGAAGCGCCATAATTACAGTGCCGCGGAATTCGAGTATAAAATTCCAGCGCAAGATGCCGCCGCTATGCTGGAGCTGATGAGCCCCTATCCCCCCATAGACAAGTGGCGCTACCGCGTTAGCTATGCCGGCAACAGCTGGGAAATTGATGAATTTAACGGTGCAAACGCCGGTTTGCTTATAGCCGAAATAGAGTTGGATACTGCAACGGCAGAGTTTGCGTGTCCACCCTGGCTCGGGATGGAAGTCTCAGATGACCCGCGCTATTTCAATGCCTGTCTGGTGCAGCAACCCTACTCCACCTGGGGAAAATAGGCTTGGAAGGATAAAAGGGTAATTGCGCGTTAGCGTACGCAGCAAGAACCCGATCGAGCACAATAAAGTCTAAACATACACATACAGCAAAGCCCCGCTTCCATGGAACTGAACAGCGGGGCTTTATTTAAACCTACATACCATCCATCTCGTTGCTACCTATCTTTCAATCGAGATAAATCTGTGGCGCAGGTGAATAACTGTCTTGGCTGGCCGCCCCCCAGTCCGTAGTTTTGGGGCGAAACTTGGGCCGTGTCGGGGAGGGTAGAGCCCGTTGTCTCTGCCGCCCGGCGCCGCTCTCTTTTTTCAGCTGAAAACGCTGCAACATCTCCTTCAGGCTTCCAGCCTGCCCTGCAAGCTCTTCCGCCGCTGCGGCGCTCTGTTCGGCACTGGCGGTATTCTGCTGCGTGACCGAATCGATCTGCGCTACTCCTTGGTTAATTTCTGCCACCCCAATGGCCTGCTCCGCACTGGCGGAGGTGATCTCCTCCACAATGGCGGTAACCTTGATAATCTCTCCCACGATTTCATGCAGCGCGGTGGCGGTCTGCTCTGCCATCGCATTACCATGAGCAGTTTTTTCCACCGTACCCTGGATTAAAGCTGCGGTCTCTGCTGCAGCTTTGGCGCTGCGTCCAGCAAGATTGCGTACCTCTTCGGCCACCACGGCAAAACCTTTGCCGTGCTGACCGGCTCGCGCCGCTTCCACCGCAGCGTTTAGGGCAAGCAGATTCGTTTGGAACGCTATTTCGTCAATGGTCTTGATGATCTTGGAGATATCCTGCCCAGCGGCGTCTATATCGTTCATAGCACTCACCATCCCCTGCATGTGCTCAGAACCCTGCTGCGCCGAATTGCGTGCCTCGCTGGTGAGCTTATTAGCCTGAGTGGAATTATCCGCATTCTGCCTGATCTGCGCTGCAGTCTGATTCAGTGATGCGGAGATCTCCTGCAAAGAGGCAGCCGATTCAGTGGCCCCCTGTGACAGCGCCTGGCTCGAATCCGCCACCTGACCCGAAGCGGTAACAATCTCTTCGCTGGTACTGAGCACTTGCTCCATTATCTGATTCAGATCACTATTTAACTGCTGCAGAGATCCGCGCAGTTGATCTTTTTCATCTCTGGGAACAACCTCAGAGGTCAAATCTCCAGCCGCGAGTCGGTTCAGTGTTTCGATAATTTCGTGCTGCAGAGAATCGGCAAACTTATCCATGGTATCGGCCATGTGCCCAATCTCGTCGGTGCGTTTGAGGTGCAGCCGCGTACCCAGATGGCCGCGCTCCATCTCTTCGAGCATGGTAACGGTACGGCGTAGCGGCCCCACCAAAGAACGACCAATCAGTACAGAGAGAACAATGCCAGCCAAAAGAGCCGCCAGCCCTCCGCCAAAGTTGAGAGCGTGTGCCAGTCCGGCAATCTCTTCGTTCTCAGCCATATGCTCCTGAACGCTGGCCTCCGCTAGATTACGAACCTCGTGAAACAGCCTCTGCACCTCAGCAAGATACGGTTTGGTCTGAGTGTAGAAAACTTCTCTAGCGTCCTGTTTGCCCTTATGCGCCTGCTGTGTGAGGGTTGTGGCTTCATGAAGTAAGGTTCGTAACTGCTGCACGCCGGGTTCAATCTGAGTGGAAAAATACTGGGTCGCTGCATCAAAGCGCTGCGCCGCCAGCAGCTCATCGATGGTGCTCGCTGCCGCATACAACGCGCTATGTATCGGAATCAGGGTGTCGAGCACTTGGCCCAGCTCTCCATTGTATTTCTGCAGCATTTTCCCCCCTGCAGTGTTGATGAACTGAATAAGTTCACACTTTTGGGGGTCAACATTAACATCTACCGAACCTCTACGGTCAACGATGGCGAACTCAATCGCATGAGCCCAATCCACATATTTCAGCTCGCTTTTGGTCAGCAAACGCGGAAGATCTGCGTCCGAGGCCTTGTAGACAGCCTTAATCTTATTCACCGTGGCGTGCAGATTCCGATGCGGCTGCTCCAACTGCTGTAGCGCTCCAATGGCTTCAGGTAGTAGGGACTCCACACGTTTACGCTCTGGACCGTAATACCATGTGCCAAAACCGCACAGGGCGTGGTCGGTCTGCGCATCGAGGGTGTTGATAGCATCATTGGCGAGAAACTCACCTACGCTATCGGCCCAAACCAAGTGCGCTATTTCAAGGGTGCCCAGCAACTTTGCAGTTTCCTGGATTTCATTGGTATGTTCACCACTTTCCACCGTCTTACTAATTCCCATATACCCGCTGAACATCACTACCAACATGAGCGCTAGGATAGCACTCGCAAGTAAAAAGAGTTTTTGCCCAACGTTTAAATTATCCAGCATTAGTCACTCCTTGATAACAAAATTACATCGAAACCGCCAACGAGGCGAACATTGCGCCAACTCTGACTGCTTTCCATTTACATAGCGGATATTACTTAATAACACTGACCGTAGTAGAAGTTAAACTACAAGCATCTAGGCGAGAATGGGGTATACCGCAGCGGATGGAAGCTGGTGCGCTTATCCCTTGTTTTTAAATGCGGCCAGTGCTCCAAAAGGAGAATGGTTCAATGTGGGCTTACTGCCCTCGGAACCTCCAGCGCTAGCACGTTGCTGCTCGATAGCCCTGACGTGTTCCTGCTCGTGGCAATATATGCACAGCAACTCCCAGTTACTTCCATCAGGCGGATTATTGTCGTGATTATGGTCGAGATGGTGCACCGTTAGTTCACGCAGTTTTTTACCCTCAAATTCACGGCAGCAACGCCCACATACGTGGGGAAACAGTTTCAAAGCCCGTTCCCGGTAACCGTCCTGGCGCTCCATAGCTGCGCGTCGTGCCTCGGCAATGATAGCCGCGGACTTTTCTGACTTATGCATAGATTAAACTCCACTTAACTTTTTAATATCACCTTGCACAGATTCTACCCCTACTGATGTGCAACTACCTGTCAGCAGGGGAGAAAATACACACTATAACGTTTTTTATACCTTACTCAGGGCATCTTTGCAGAGCTTTTTATTTTTGTCCACCTCTAAATATGAGTTATGTAGTTATAATTAGCCCCTGCACCCCGGTGCGTTTTTATATAAGCGCAGTGGGGGTGAAACTGTTAGACTGCTAATTAGAATATCGACCTCATCCCCACCTTGAATTTTCACCCTAATTCGCAGAAAATGATTCTATTATGCTGAAGTTTTCTCCCTTTACGGACTTGTTTACACCCCGATTCTGGTGCAGCTTGTTTACCCATACCCGTTCGCTTACATCTCTGCCCCAAACTCTTTTCCTCGTACAGCTTATAGCCCTGATTCTGATCCTGAGTGGATGCGCCCCTAAGCCCGGATATTTACCCCGCGACCTCGCCACAATGCCCCAGCAGCCGCTAAGCTACCTGCAAGCAGAGAGTGCCGTTACAGAGTTATTATCTGCGGACGCGCACCAGGCCTTGGCGCAAAACTTTCTGGCCCACCACTTTTCTCCCTGGAAGGCGCAAGGACCGCTACCGGAAACTGGGCGCCCATTCTGGGCGGTGGAGTGGATTCAATCAAAGCCAGTATTCGGGATCAATCTTCTTCCCCTCGAAGCAGATGAAATACACAGGCTGGTGCAAAGCGCGGCAGCGCAAGATTATCCCTCGCGCGCGCGCCACGGCATCACCCTCACCCATGTCGATGTTCGCGCCCTCCCCACCGCCGCCCCCATCTTCAACGACCCGCGCAAAGCAGGAGAAGGCTTTCCATTCGACTACCTGCAACATGGCGTCCTTCCCTGCGGTACTCCGGTTGTCGTCACCCACACCAGCCCAGAGGGCAACTGGCTTTTTATCGAAACTCCGCTACTGTACGGCTGGGTCCCTGCTCCAGATATCGCATGGACTGACGCCGCTTTTGAGGACGCCTTTTGCACCCAAAGCTATGTGGTAGCACTTGAAGACGGTCACTCCGTGCGCAACGCCAATGGGCACCTCACTGGACACGATAATGAGCGTATATATCCAGCCACCCGCATCGGCACTATTTCCCCCCTGCTCCAGCGTGGCAAGGATACGTACATCATCGCTGTTCCTGCGGTAGATGCACAAGGCAACGCCACGGTGCAAAGGGCCATTGTGAGCACGGAGGCCGCGCACCTGTTTCCGCTTCCGTTCACCCAAGAACGCGTTGCCACCCTGAGTACACGCTTCATGGGCCAGCCCTATTCTTGGGGAGACCGGTTCAGCGGACGCGACTGCTCTGGCACTATGCGCGATCTTTTCACCCCTTTTGGCATCTGGCTCCCACGCAACTCTAGCGCGCAGACCGAAGTTGGAACCATCTTTGCGCTAAAAAATCTCCCTTCCGAGCAGCGCCGCGCCCAAATCCTCTCTAGCGGAATCCCCTTCGTCACTCTGATACATCTTCCCGGGCACATCATGCTGTACCTGGGTGAATATGAGGGGAAAATAGCGGTACTCCACACCCTATGGGGAGTTTGGCACCATACCCTTATGGGGAAAGAAACCCGGATCCTTGTCGGCAGAACGGTCATCACCACCCTAGAACCCGGGGCCGAATTGAACACCATATTTTCGGGGGTTAGTAGTCTGCTGCAGCGCATGGATCAAATCAACCTCCCACATATGCAACAGCTTCCACCATCAGTGACAGCACCTAATCAAGCTGCACCCTAAAGGGGCGGCGTAACGCGAAAAACTATCTACGTCCCTAATTGAATTTTACCCTTGACAGTGCAGGAGCTAAGCTGTAATTTATCTGACATAGTAATTATTCTTACTTTGATAGGTGGATTTATGTACGCAAATGCTCCCACTCCGGTGTGCAATGAGGCTCCGGAAGAATATATGAAAATATTTGAAGATGTGTGCCGCCAGAAAAAGTTGCGCATAACCCCGCAGCGCCTGGAAATATACAGCGAACTGGCTCGGGCGACCGACCACCCTACCGCAGAGATGCTGTATCAGCGCCTAAGCGCTAAGATGCCAACCCTCTCGCTAGATACTGTATACCGCACCCTGGGAACCCTTATCAGTCACGATCTGGTGCACAAGGTGGAGTCAACCCAGAACCAGGCACGCTTTGAGGTGCAGCACCTTCATCATCACCACGTTATCTGCCGCAACTGCAATGCAATCACAGATCTGACTTGGAATCTGGTGGATCACACCAACTTGCAGGGTGAACTCCATGCCTGGGGCAAGGTAGAGCGGGCGCACATGGTGGTGTACGGCACGTGTGCACAATGTCGTGCCCAGTAAGCAGCGCACCAGAATACCCTCATTTTTTTTAGTACGCAGCGCATGAAGAGCCCGACATCCGGTGGGGACGCGCATTTATTTTATAAAATACTGGAGGACCAAAACCAATGAGCAAGTGTGTAAAAGGAACTGAGACCGAAAAGAATCTCCTGAAATCTTTCGCTGGTGAGAGCCAGGCACGTAACCGCTATACCTTCTTCGCCAGCATCGCGAAAAAAGAAGGCTACAATCAGATAGCAGATATTTTTGAAGAGACCGCCAATCAGGAAAAAGAGCACGCCAAGCGTTTCTTTAAGTTTCTTGACGGTGGCGAAGCCCTCGAAATCACCGCATGCTATCCAGCCGGTAAACTCGGCACCACCGCAGAGAACCTGCTTGCATCTGCCAACGGTGAAGAAGAAGAGCACACTGAGCTGTATCCAGCATTCGCCGCAGTGGCCTGCAAGGAAGGCTTTAACGCCATCGCCGCAGCTTGGAACGCCATCAGCGTATCGGAAAAACAGCACGAAAAACGCTTCCGCGATCTGCTCAGCAACATAGAAAACTGCAAGGTTTTCAAGCGTGAGCAGCCGGTGACCTGGCGCTGTCGCAACTGTGGTTACATCCACACCGGCACTCAAGCGGTAGAGCTCTGCCCCGCCTGTATCCATCCGCAAGCTCATTTTGAGCTGCTGGGTGAGAACTGGTAAGCACCATTTAGCATTATAAGTTGTAAGCAAAAAGCCCCTGCCAAATTGGCGGGGGCTTTTTAATTGTGGGGATTTTACAGGGCATAAATTTCGCCTTACAGACCTCTACTTTAAACGTCGCACCAGCCTTCTCTCCGCATAAAACACATAACCACCAGACCCGAAGATGACCCCCGTCCCTACCCAAGTAAGCATATCGGGAAAATCTCCAAATAGAAGATACCCGAGGATGGTAGCGCTGAAAATTTCAAGATACTGAAACGGTGCCAGAATTGAAGCTGGGGTGTATTTAAACGCTACGGTCAGCATCAGGTGGCTCACCGTTGACATCACTCCCATGGCGGCAAACAACCACCAAGCCCTCGCGTCGGGCTCACTCCAGTTAAACAATGCGTTCCCACTGAGGTCTCCTCCCCAGAGCAAAAGCCCAAGGAGCGTAAACGCCGCCACGCTGCTTAATGCCTGCACCATCAAACCACTGAGCTCAGCGGTTATCGAACGTATTGTGGCGAGATGCCCTGCATAAAACAATGCCGCCAGCGCAGGTAAAACTGCCACAGGGCCAAACATCGCCCAATTAGGCCGGATAACGATCATGGCACCACCCAGACCAATCGCAACGGCGACATAGCGCCGCAGTCCGACGTGCTCTTTCAGCACCAGTGCCGAAATAAGTGTGAGCAACAACGGCTCCACAAAGAAGATCGCAATCGCGTTGGCCAACGGCATATTAGCCTGCGCAAAATACAGGCACACAATCGCAGCAGCTACTAGAACTCCGGCTGCCACTAGTTTAAGTATCGCCCTGAAAGACAGCCTAAGCACCTGACGCCAACCGGAACGTAGCATCAACGCGGCAGGACACAACATCAGCGCCTGCAGCAAAAAACGCATAAACGAAATTTGTCCCACCGCCATCTGCGCCGAAAGCAATTTAGCTACAGCATCCATTGCCGGTAGCACTAATGCAGAACCCAACATCAGTACCATGCCGCGTTCGTGCCTATTTTCAGTAGCACGCTTATCCAGCGCCTTTCCCTTCATACAACACAACCTTTCCGAAACAGTTCTCATTCATTCCAGCTCCGTAAGATGGGTAAGGAGTGGAACGACGTGACCATCTTTTTTATCCGCAGATGGCATAAATTAGCGAGGGTCAAAGGCTAATGCAAAACCACTGGATTCCCCCCTTCGCGAGAATGACGCAAGCACCGATGGACTATTCATCGATTTACGCTTAGGATTTCTTACGCGGTTGCGGCGGTTGCTTGCGTTGTGCTTTACTAGCACAGTATTTTTGCAAAACATTGCTACGCATTAACAGGAGGATCTAATGATATGTAGATGGTTTTTACCCAAAGTAATCCTAACACTTACGCTCGCGCTTGGCGTATGCCTTTTGCCGCAATATGCGGATGCGGCAGATGACGCTCTGTGGACTCTACGCATAGCTAACGACAGCTTTTTCAATCAAGATCGCGGCTACACCAGCGGATTACATGTAGAAAGAAGCGGCGCATACAGCCCTTGGTGTTTTTGGTTTGGCCAGGACATCTTCACTCCAGATAGAAACAAAGCACGGCAACCGCCGCAGGGGCAACACCCCTACGGTGCGTGGCTGTACGGCGGGGGAGAGTATCGAGCAAAATTGAATCCGCATGCCTTGCTTACCACTTCGCTGAACCTGGGAACAACGGGAGAACGGGCGCTAGGGAAAGAAACTCAGGATATCGCTCACACTGTTCTAGGCTTTGATAAATACCATGGCTGGGACAGTCAGATCTCCAGACGCTGGGGCGCTATTTTTGCTTTGGAACTCGAAGGACGCCTACCTGTGTGGCAACATCGTGACGGGATGGGTGCCGACATCATTGGTCGGATTGGAGGACGCGGGGGCAACATTTACGTCGATGCCGACCTCGGCGCGACTATGCGCTTTGGATACAACCTGCCCGAACTGGAAGAGCACTTCTTCGTACATCCTGAAAGCAGTTTGTATATAAGCGTTGGTTACGATCTCCACATGGTGGATAAAAACGTATTCCTCGAAGGGGTAAAAAGCAGCGACTATTCTGTGAAACCTGAGCGCACATATGAAAGCTATCAGGCGGGGGTTCACTGGCGTTATGAGCGCTACCGGGTTGATCTGGTACTCCACTTCCCCGAGCAATATTTTAAGCACCAGAAATACCAGTATCGCTATGGAGTGTTGAGCCTTGGATACTGGTTTTAAGTTTTACAGCCTCAACCGCTTCGGCTGCATTGGCTTTATAGCGAACCCTCTAGATTCACGCCGGGATGAGCTCGCGCTGATGACGTAATTGGGGCTAATGACCGCAGTGGTGGCACCAACCAAAACAAGAACCACCCACCACTTTGATGAATAGCCCCTTAAACAATCCTGCCCTGCCAGGCTTAACGCGCTTGGCAGGGCAGCTTTATATTTAACAGATGGTGGAGTTTATCCCATTGCCATTAATCTTTATCCCTTATTCTGCACCGTTTTGAAGGTCGCCATGGCCTGAGCCACCATCCCTGCCACATCACCGGTGTTGCTGGGGATTATCAGGGTGTTGCTCTCCTGCGCCAGTTTGCCGAACTGGGCTACATATTGCTCGGCTACGCGTAGACTGGCGGCGTCCTTGCCCCCTTGCGTTGCCATCTCTTCTGCTACCATGCGTAAGCCCGTGGCGGTAGCTTCGGCTATGGCCAGAATCTGCTGCGCTTGCCCTTGCGCTTCGTTAATCATGCGCTGTTTTTCCCCTTCGGAGCGCAGAATCGCGTTTTGTCGATCCCCCTCCGCCCGGTTGATCGTGGCTTGGCGTTCCCCTTCAGACTTGGCGATCTCGGCGCGTTTGGCGCGCTCGGCGGTCATCTGTGCTTCCATGGCCTGCTTGACGCTGTGGGGCGGGTTGATATCTGAAACTTCATAGCGATGCAATTTGATTCCCCACGAAGCAGCCGCTTGATCTATCGCTTCCACCACAATGGCGTTGATCTGTTCGCGCTCTTCGAAGGTTTTATCCAGATCAATGCGTCCTATGCAGGAGCGCAGCGAGGTCTGCGCGAGTTGCGCCGCTGCAGTTCGATAATTGGAGATACCGTAAGCCGCGAGTTTACTGTCCTGCACCTGCAGATAGATCACCCCATCGACCTCCACCGTTACGTTGTCGCGGGTGATGCAGGTCTGGACTGGAATATTGATCACCTCTTCTTTAAGCATTAGTCGGTACGCCACTTTATCGAAAAACGGGATCAGGATGTGGAATCCAGCCCCGAGGGTGCGGCTGTACTTACCTAAACGCTCAACAATAAATTCACTTTTTTGCGGTACGATGGTAGCGGTCTTGGCTAAGACTACCAGGGTTATTACCGTTACAACTATCGCGGCAAACAATGCAGGATTCATGCGCTCTCTCCTTGGTCGGGTTTTACGACCTTTAAAATGGTTTTAATTCCGGCGGCATAACCAACCACCAACACGGTATCGTCTACGTTAAAATGCTGCTCTGCCTGCGCCGGCCAAAAAGAGCCGCGAAATGACACACGCCCATCGATTCCAGGTTTTATCTCTTTAACAACCAAAGCAGTACCGGTTGGGGTGTCATCGAGTTGGTCGACTTCCTCACGCCCTTGAAATAGCCCCACCAAGGTTTTACGCAATATCACCAGGCTGGCCACAGATATAAGGAGAAAAGACCACACTTGCGCGGTGAGGCCAAAATTGAATATGAGCAACAAAATGCTCACCACTAGGGCACCGATGCCGAAAAAAATGACAATAAAGCCCGGGGTTAGCAGTTCAACAACCACAAACACCCCTGCGGCCAGCAACCACAGCAGCCAGGGTTCCGTTAGCCAGTCCATTAGCTTTGAGCCTCCTTGAAGAAGAAATACGCACTCGGGTTCTTAAACCTGTGTCGCATAAGTGATATAAATGGGAAAGGGGCAGAAGCTGATAATTTCCTGCGTGCGCTACGCTACCACAGTTTACTTTTTGTAGTAGTGCAAATGAGATAAGTGCGCATTAAATATATGCCTTGCTCTCCCTAATTATCCACCTTCAAGTATTCTTTTTAGACCACTCACTCCAAATTAATTTCCGAAAACAAGTGACCCTGGTCACAAAAGAGTCTATAACCTTCCTGTATTATACTTTGAAAGTGATTATCAAGACCACTTACGACAAGCTGATAGATGCTGGAGATCTAAGCGATGGGTCTACTTACTTGTCCATCCTTCTATCCGTAAATTACGTAGGTGGACGTAGATTAAAGGCTAAAAGCATAACCTCCGGATTGCCCTCTTCATGGGAATGACGAAATATTTATCTACTCAACTTTAGCGTTAGTACTCAATGTTACCTATGCCGCGTCCGCCACCCCAGATTCGGTTATTTTTTATACTACTTTGAAACAAATGGAGGAACCACGTGAAAAAATTGCTCATAGCGCTACTGTGTACTTTGGCTCTAGCTCCGGCCCTTGCGCTGGGCGCCGAGGATGAGATGTCCAACTATGACTTGTTCGAGCGCATCAAACATTTGGAGTCTCAACTGAAAACAACCACCATGTCCAAGATTAGTGCCGCTGAGGTTACGCCTGAACCACATGCGGATAAAAAACTGGGGGCACTACTCTCCAATTGGTCAGAGCGGATCACCTTACGCGGCTTAGTGGAAATCGAAGCCGCGTACGAGAACATCAATTTTGACAAAGGGGGGAAAAACGCTTCCAGTGACTTGACTCTAGCTACGGTAGAACTGGAGATCGATGCTGAACTGACGGACACTGTCTATGCACACATTCTGTTGCTGTGGGAAGAAGACGAGACTGAACCCATCGAGATTGATGAAGCCTTTATCTTGCTCGATGGCATCGCGGACACCCCGGTATGGATCAAAGCGGGGAGAATGTACGTCCCTTTTGGCAACCTTACCTCCTACATGATCACCGACCCTCTCACGCTAGAGATAGGTGAAACCCGCGCAAGCGCTGTTGCAGCGGGATTTAACCTCGGTGGCGCATATGCTCTGGCGTATGCCTTCAATGGGGATATCGATAAAGCCGGGAAAGACAGTCACATTGACAACTTTGGGGCGCAGATCGGCTACATTGTGGCGCATGAAGGTTTCAACCTCGATGCAGGGATAAGTTATATCAACAACCTGATCGAATCCGATTCCTGGGGCGATGAGTTCGAAGATTTTGGCGGCTATGAGCTGAAAGATTATATCGGCGGCTTTGGCGCTCACGCCGTGATTGAAGTGGGTGATTTTAACTTTATCGCTGAATTTATCTGTGCACTAGATAAGCCTAAGTACATCGACGCAGAAACCGGCGCAGTTGAGAAGCGCGATGCGGTAAAGGTATGGAACTTAGAAGCAGGCTACAGCTTTGACTTCCTGGGCAAGGATGCCATTGTTGCCCTCGCCTATCAGGGAACTCACGATGCAGATTCCATGCTCCCGCAAGGGTACGGCGCTGAAGATGATGAGCTGGCCTTTCTGCCCGAGCAGCGCTACATGGCAGCAGTTGGGGCAGAGATTTTCCCCTACACCTCCCTAAAGCTGGAATATATGCACGATGAGTACAAAAAAGACGACCGATCCGATACCATCACCATGCAACTGGCGTTTGAATTCTGACCTCGCCCTACCCTTCACAGCTTAACCGACGATAGCTGGAAAGTTGCACCATTAGGTCAACCCGTCATCCTCGCACATGCGTGGATCCAGTGGACTTGAACCCTCGGGAGGGTGGTGGCGGGCAACTATAGGAGTTCTCTGCTTCTGCGTTCAGAACCCAACCACCCCTAGCCCCTCCTTAAATAAGGAGGGGCTAGGGGGGTGGTGTGAACCTCCGTTGTTAATCTACCGAAAGGTAAAAATCGGGTACTTCTTCTCGGTTCTCACCGTAAACTGTTCATATTATTGAGCTCATTCAACGAAAGCATACCTATAGCCAGTTCCAAACCCATTGAAAAAGATTTATCCCCAGCCAGCACGAAAGTATCCAAAATAGATTCGCCACAAATACGCTGCCCCAGAAAATACGCAAGTCGCGCGGAGTCAACGGCCCAAAACGCTCATGGCGCAACCAGACGGTGGTGATGAAAGGGTCGTGAAAAATAGAAAGGGCCATAAATGCAACTGGATCACTCCGCTGGAGCATCCACGAAAGGATGCGTCGGCCACGCTGCTGACCGTTGAAGTCTTTTAGGTCGCGCAACGTCTCGATGCCGAGCCAGTCACGCTGCGAATGGTCATAGAATTTCAGAAACATGAGACATACGAGGGCAGAGAGGGCAGTCATGAAGGCACCGCCGGTCCAGATCCCAATCGTGTAGATGACATATGGATAAAGCACGTAATCAAAGAGTTTGCTGATGACGTACATAGACGTAACGCCAATGGAGAGTATACCCAAGCGGCGAAGAGCTGAAGGGCTTGGCGCTGATTGTGGTGATGACATTGTGATTACCGTTGCAGACTGTGAGGAGGAAGACACCGAGTGACAGCTTTCATCGCTTTTCCCTCATACCAGGTCCAAGATGGATCGCCTGATGTGTTCTCGCTTAGGAGAGGAACGATAAGGGGTTTTATGCCAAAGCGAGAAGAAATGGACTCGAAAGCAGGCAACACGACAGCGCGGACAAATGATGCGGAAGCGTTGTCTTCGAAGTTATCAAATAAGATGCCGTGACATATAAAACGCGCAAGAACGTTGGGGTAAATATGTTTCGGCGTACCGCCATGGGTAACAAACCAGGTGGATTCGTCTGTGGGAATTAAGGCGTGGAAGCATTCTTGCAGCAGGCGATATTGAAAGCCGATGAAACTCTCGCCCCAATGAGTGGTAATGGCGCGAAAGGGAATCCCTTCAAACTCACACGCCTCTGCGATTCTGAAACGCTGAATAATTGGTTCACCTCGTTTGTTAATGCCTTTGACGCAGGTCATTCGAACAAGGCTAGCTTTATCCGGGTTTGTGCTGCAAAAGCGATCTGAGTGCCATGCCATTGCATATGGTCGGCAGCCAGTTTCACTCGCCAACTCGGCAAAGCGGCAGAATTCACGATTAGGTGTATGCACCGCCCGCCAAAGATATGCGCGTGGCCCTGAAACACTTTCCGGCGGCGCGCCTTCGAGGAAATCTTCGACTCTGCGCCGCAGTTCCTTGTCAGCCCAGCGCTGGCAGATTTGCTCTCTTGCCTGCTCCAGCGGCGTGTACATTTCCTCTATCTGCATTTAGTTCTGCGCCCCAGCGACATGGTTCACTTGGCGTGCATAACACCCCCCATCATTGATAGGGGGCGTTATGCACCAAATGTCTGCGCGGGGATGACTATCTCCGTTACAAACAACATATACAGGATCACCTAAAGCACTAAGCAGATTAGGTCAACACTGCCCACAGCACCCCAGCACTAATGGCCGAACCGATAACTCCAGCCACGTTGGGTGCCATTGCGTGCATCAGGAGGAAATTGTTTGGATCTTCCTTAACCCCCATAATATGCACCACGCGTGCTGAGTTAGGCACGGCAGAAACTCCGGCTGCGCCCAGCAATGGGTTGATTTTTTCGCGCAGAAACAAATTCATAAACTTCGCAAACAGGACACCCCCAGCGGTGGCGATAGCAAAAGAGAGCGCCCCGAGGACAAAGATGAGCATCGACTGCGAGGTAAGAAAATGACTCGCGCTGGTGCTAGCTCCGACAGAAACACCGAGAAGAACGGTGACAATATCGATCAAGGAGCTGCGCGCAGTGCTGGCAAGGCGATCAGTTACCATGCTCTCTTTAAGTAGATTACCCAAAAGGAGCATCCCCATAAGGACTATGGAACCGGGAGCAATAAAGCCACACAGAATAAAAGCACCGATAGGGAAGATTAATTTTTCGGTCTTACTCACTTGGCGCGGTGCCGGCATCCGGATCAAGCGCTCTTCACGGGTGGTCAGCAGCTTCATGATAGGGGGCTGGATCACCGGCACCAGTGCCATATAGGAGTATGCGGCGATAGCGATTGAGCCAAGAAGATGAGGCGCGAGTTTCGACGCAAGGAAGATCGCCGTCGGACCATCCGCCCCACCGATGATCCCAATGGCGCCAGATTCAGAGGAACTAAAGCCGAGGTACAGAGCGCCGATAATGGTCGCAAAAATTCCCACCTGCGCTGCCGCCCCCAACAGCACCAGCTTCGGATTTGAGAGCATGGTGGAAAAGTCAGTCATGGCGCCGATCCCCAAAAAAATCAGGGGAGGGTAGATCCCTTCGCGCACTCCATAATAGATGTAATACAACACACTGCCCTCTTCATATACACCGAGAGCCATCCCCTCAAACACGGGGATATTACCTATGATGATACCGAAGCCAATAGGGACTAAGAGCAAGGGCTCGTACTCATACTTAATCGCCAAAAAAATGAACCCACAGCCCACTAGCAGCATTATCAGGTGCCCGAGGGTGAGCCCAGTAAAGGCGCTGGTGCGCAGAAACTGTAATAAGATATCCACATCTACTCCTTTATGAACAGATAACCATGCAACGTCGCTATTTAAGCAGATATCAGCTACTTAGGCCTCGGGCGTAATATGCACCAACTCATGCCCCTGCAGGACTGAATCCCCAACTTGCGCTAACACTGCACTTACGGTTCCAGTCAGGGTCGCGCTTATCTCGTGATCCATTTTCATCGCTTCCATCTTCAACAGCGGCTCGCCGCTGCGTACCTTGGCGCCCACTTCAACATAGACACTCAGCACTACCCCTGGAATAGGGGCGAGAACTGAGCCTTTTCCCGCTGCCGGAGTGGCATGTCTAGGTGCCGCAACCGGAGCAGTGGAGCTATATTTACGTGCCCCTGCTTCAATTGGTATCCGTTCCGACATCAACGCAGTGTGCATAACATTCTTCACCTGCACCTTGAACACTTCGCCATTAAGCTCCAGCTCTGCCTCTTCGCCGTAAAAACTCTTTAACTCAACCGTGACATCCTTGCCATTTACCTGCAGGGTGTATTTACGCATGATGACTCCATGATGAAAGTGATCGCATCCGTGCTGAAGAACTCCAGATGGAGCGACTCTCGTGGGGGCGCAAGGTGACACTCCCGCTCTCGCCGCTCTGGTATTCCAACTCTAGGTGTAACACTAGAGCTATAATCGCCTCTTTTTCCGCCACGCTCAGGGGTTCTTTTTTTATCTCTGTGCTTATCGGTGCAGCAGCATTACGTCCAGACAGGGTCGCTATCAACGCCAAAACACGCGGCAGCAGATAGATAAACCCGCTAATAGCCAACAAGCTAAGAAAAATAATAGAGGTTCCAATCAGCGCCAGCTCTATCCCTTTGCCGGCGACAACATTTTCCCATCCAACAGACATAAACCAAACTCCCGTATTCTCGGAATGAATTAAAGTGGCATATTGCCATGCTTACGCGTCGGGCGCTCGCTGCGCTTATCGCCGAGCATCCCGAGGGCACGACACAGGCGAAAGCGGGTGCGCTCTGGCAGAATGACATCGTCTACATAGCCACGCTGGGCCGCCACAAAGGGGTTGGCGAATTGATCCTGATATTCCTGTTCCTTAATCTTGAGGAATTCCTGCGGGTCATCCGTCGCGGCAGCTTCGCGCCCGTACAGAATCTCCGCCGCCCCTTTGGCTCCCATCACCGCTATCTCGGCGCTCGGCCAGGCGTAGTTGACATCCCCGCGCAGGTGCTTGGAGCTCATGACGCAGTACGCGCCGCCATAGGCTTTGCGCACAATCAGGGTTATCTTGGGCACAGTGGCCTCGGCATAGGCATACAGCAGCTTGGCCCCGTGGCGGATAACCCCCTGGTGCTCCTGCTGACGCCCAGGCATAAAACCGGGCACATCCACAAAGGTGAGCAGCGGGATATTGAAGGCATCGCACATCCGCACAAAACGCGCCGCTTTACAGGCTGAGTCGCTATCGAGGACGCCAGCCAGATGCTGGGGCTGATTAGCCACAATCCCTACAGAGGCTCCACCCAGACGCGCAAAGCCAGTAATGATATTAGGCGCATAGTCTGGCTGCAGCTCCATCCAGCTTTGTTTGTCCATACACGGAATCACCACCTTGAGCATGTCGTAGGGCTGGTTTACGCTGGGCGGCAAAACCTGGCCGAGCTCCAGCACCTCACGTTCGGTGGAATCCTCATTATTCTGCCACGGTGGCGACTCTAGATTGTTCTGGGGCAGATAACTCAAAACCCTCCGCAGCCCGTTGATGATCTCGGCTTCGGAGTCGTAAGCTAGGTGCGCCACCCCACTTATGGAGGTGTGAACATCAGCGCCGCCGAGCTCCTCGGTGGTGATATCTTCGTAGGTTACCGCTTTTACCACCTTGGGTCCGGTCAAGAACATATAGCTGTTATGCCGCACCATCATGATGATATCGGTCAGAGCCGGTGAATACACCGCCCCGCCGGCGCAGGGGCCGAAGATACCGGAGAGTTGCGGCACCACTCCAGAAAGACGCACGTTGCGCTCAAAGATCTCCGCGTATCCAGCCAGGCTTTCAATCCCTTCCTGAATCCGCGCTCCGCCTGAATCATTCAAGCCAATGAGCGGCGCTCCAGCGCTTGCGGCCATATCCATAACTTTACAGATTTTCTCTGCGAAAGTTTCTGACAATGAACCACCCAGCACGGTGGCATCCTGAGAGAAAACGAACACCAAGCGCCCGTCGATGGTGCCAAAACCCGTCACCACACCATCCCCAGGATACTGGCGTGTATCCATGCCGAAGTTCTGACACCGATGTGTTTTGAGCATGTCAAACTCTTCAAAACTTCCTGCATCCAAGAGCATATCCACCCGCTCCCGTGCATTCATGCGTCCCTGCGCGCGTCGCGCGCTCATGCGCTTAAATCCGCCGCCGCTCAGGGCCTCCTGACGCAGTTGCAGCAGTTCATTTATTTTCTTATCCATTTAAATACCACTTTCTTCACTGCGGTTAGTGTCAGTGCACACAGCTGCTGTTATTCTGATGCTCTACTTTGCTACCCGAGCCGCCTTAGCTGCTAAAGTAAACCTGATACAGAGTCTCCTGGCCGAGGATCTCATCTACGCGCCCCTGCAGCTCACACCGCTCCGGGTTACGTAGCCACTCATTCCAGTTCTCTAGATTTTTCCACGTACTGATTACCACTTTTTCCCGCGGGTCGTCGTAATTAACTAGGGTTTCACCCGAGACATATCCCGGCTGCGCGTGCGCTCCCGAGCGCATCTGCATCAACAACGGACGGATTTGTTCTTCTTTATCCGGTGCAACGTTGCGCACTATGATGATTTTAACGGCCATGGCAAATCTCCTCTTCAATAGCAAACGTTCCCTAAATGCCTCCTCAAAGTCGAGCAAATTTCACTATAACCATATAGGGTAATAAATCCAATTATTTCAACTCAATCGCTTTCTCCACTCAAGCACCAGAAGGGGATCCCTGTGCCATCGAGGTTAGTTTTTCAACCTTCTCGCGGTGTCTCTACGCGCCAGCAACCCCCATATCACAAGCATTACAGCTCCTCCTCCGGCGGCAAGCAGACCGATTACCTGCACCTTGTCGGTCCACGCAAGGGAGATAAACCACATGGAGCAAGCCCCAAGAGTGAAGAAGATAAAAATAAGCAGGGAGGATGCGGAACCGGCATATTTATCCACCTGCTCCAACACCAAATTATTGCTCGGGGGGCGACTCAGACCGATGGAGAACGTTATCACCGCCATGGGCAGCGCTAAACTCCACGGCCCAGGGAACAGGCGCAGCAGCATAAGGATTCCCCCGCTCGTAAGGCCAACAAACCCTATGGTCATTACCGTACTCGCCCGGATGCGCTTCAACAGGCGTGTACACAGCAACGAGCCAGACATGAAAGCGGCGGCATTAATCGCAAAAAAATAGCCAAAATGTTGGGCACTCACGCCGAAGTGATTGATGTAGATATCGGCGGAACCAGCAATAAAGGCAAAATGGGGCAGCACCACCAGCGACACCAGCACGGCGTATGCTATATAGCGCCGGTTACGAAACAATTCCAGATAGATAAGTACCGTTTGCATGGCTCCGGTTTGTACCCGCTCGGTA
>JAQUDG010000145.1 GCA_028685815.1 Desulfuromonas sp. | reverse complement strand
CAGCAGGCTGCTGAGCAATAAGTTCGGAAGGGAGGGTATAGTTAAAATCGCGAAGTTGCATTATACAAATCAGATAAAATGATTAGAGGCAATATAGACAGCTACAAGGCCAGCAAGCATTAAAAAAAGGCCCATGGCACGCATGGTTGATTCCGGCAGGGGCAATATCTGCAACATCATCCTTTTAGCCCCCCGCGGCGAGAGGAACCAAGGTACCCCTTCAACCACCATCACTACCCCAATTACTGTCAGAAAAAACTTCATCCATTTAATTCTTTACAATTTTGCAAACAGGATTTAAGTATACGCGAATCACAAAAAACCCGCCTGGTTTGGCGGGTTTTTTTGTCTTTATCCCGTTACAATCAGGCTAGATCTTTCGCCGCTTTATAGATAAGTTCAAACAACTCTTCAACATTTTCTTCGGCAATACAGGAGAACGCAATGCGCAGATCAGTCTTGTTCACTGAAATGGTCCCCACACCGTATTTGTCCAGTAAATGTACGCGCAGATTCTCTGCATCGACGTTCTTCAGTTTCAGACACATGAAGTAACCAGAGTTGAACGGATAGTACTCCCATACCTCCGCAAACTTGGAGGCTGCCAGCACATCTTTAACCTTCAGTGCCCGCCCTTTCATGATGTCGAACTTCTCCTGCTTTTGTTCCAAAAACTTATCCGAGCGCAAGGCATCGAGGACAAAGGTCTGCCCCGGATGGGAGCAATTGGAGATGGTAGCGCGGATGCATCCAAGGGTTTTCTTTTCCAGTGCGTTCAGCACTGCGTCGCTCTTATCGGCGTAGGTGATGAATCCGGTACGGAAACCCCACACATACTCCTCTTTGGTGGCACCATCGAGTTTAACGGCAAGGACGCGCGGGTGCATATTGGCCAGTTTACCGTACAGAGATTCCTTCATGGAATCCTCGTAAAACAGTCCGAAGTAAGCGTCGTCGGTGACTACAACCAAATTGCAGCCATCTTCAGCCACCCCTTTAAGTACCTTGACAATCTCATCCCCTTCCTCAACTGTAGGGGTATAACCACTTGGATTATTAGGGAAATTCAACAGCACCACGGCCTTATTTTTTTCTGCAGCAACATTCTCCAGCGCAGTCTTAAATGCCGGAACATTAAACCCGCCCTTAACGGTAAAGGTCGGGAACTTTTTGATTATTGCACCACGGCGAGTGGTGAAGGTGAGATTGTAGTTACCCCACATCATATCGGGCATTACCATGTGATCACCAGCGTCGAGGAACATATCTGCGACAATGGAAAGACCATGGGTCAAGGCACTGGTTACGATGGGAACCCCAAAATTCTTATCCTGCATGCTCGGGTTTTCCCGCAGCATTTTTTCGCGCCAGAGCGCGCGCAGCTCAGGCTTTCCAGCCGGGGGGGCATAGGTGAAAATATCCTTTGGATCGTATGCAGAAAGTTTATCGTGAATACACTGCAGGTACATAGGGCCATTGCCCTCGGTAGCTATACCAATGGTAGCATTGTATTTGTGGGCCTTGTCTTTAGCTTCAGCCGACTGGGTAAGAATTCCCTTGGGAAAAAACAGGTTCTTTCCGAGATCGGAAAGCATCTCTAGGACATGGGGGTTACTCTGTGCCAATACATCATTCAGTTCTTGAGCCAGTGGATTCATGATTATTGCCTTCTCTCTCAAGTATTGTAAGGAGCCGACCACCTTGATCGGAACAAAACACATCTATCGATTAAATCAGGATTGCCAGGCCGATGTCAAATGCTATTTGCAGTGCGCGCCTAGTTCTTAAAGTTCCTGCACCGCCGTGGTTCTCTCAGCAGACTAAGACACGGTGGGTATATCTTCCCAGCGGGTGGTGTAAGCCGGTGAAAGGTGGGAGCGTTTCATGCGCCAATCTTCCTTTATTCCCTGCCCGCCGAACCATATTCTCCCTTTGCCACTATTGTTGATAGCATCGACAGCCTGCATCAACGCCGGTTTATGTTGCTGTTCTGAAGTATAGTCAAACAATCCTGGCTGCTCCTCTTTTTCAGGACAAAGGTCAGTCAACATCACTCCAGCCTTGGCGTAGCGATAGCCGGAACGCCAGATGCTCTGCAACGCACTGGTGGCCGCATGCACCAGCGCCAAGGTGTCATTACTCGCAAAATCCAGCCGCCGTTGGGCTGAGTTGGAATAGTGGCGTTCAGTTGTGCTAAAGGCTCCGGTGCGGATAAACACGGTAATTTGCTGTGCAGTCTGCCCCTGCTCGCGCAATTTCTCCGCCGCCCTAACGGTATAAGTACAAACGGCTTCGCGCAATTCATCAAAGGCGGTAATGCGCTGGGCAAAAGAGCGCGAACAGAGAATCTGCTGTTTATTGGCAGGAGATGATTCAAGCGTAAAACAGGGCTGCCCATTGAGTTCATACACCGTGCGCTGCAGGTTTACCGAGAAACGGCGGCGGATTTTCTCCGGCGAACTCCCGGCCAGATCCGCTACAGTGCAGATCCCCATGGACTGTAGCTTGTCTCGCGTCCGTCGCCCTACCCCCCACACCTCCCCTACTGGAGTTTGCTTAAATAACTGCTGACGCTGCAACAGATCACACAAATCCACCACCCCGCCGTTAGAGGTTTCGTGCTTGGCCGCACCATTGGCGAGTTTGGCTAGAGTTTTAGTCGGAGCGATACCAACACAGGCTGGAATTCTGAGCCATTGAAGCAGACGCTCACGCACTTTACGCCCGAATTCCAGCCGCTGTTGCAGCGGTGCATGTTCATCGGGAAGGTGCAAAAACGCTTCGTCAATGGAATAAACCTCCATACTCGGAACCATAGCATCAAGGATGGTCATCACCCGCGCAGAAATATCCGCATACAAGGTATAATTGGAGGAAAATACCGCTACGTTGTGACGTTCAAGAATTCCACGCACCTGAAAATGCGGCACCGCCATTCCTATCCCCAGTGCCTTGGCTTCCTGACTACGCGCCACCACACAGCCATCATTATTCGACAGTACCACCACTGCACGCCGACGTAGGTCTGGACGGAATAGACGCTCGCAACTAACATAAAAATTGTTGCAATCTACCAGAGCAAACATTGAGAAAACCTAGCGAAATGAGTGAATGACGTTGGTAACTACCCCAGCAATAGTGGTATCGGTATCGGGATGGATAGTAATCGGCTGATACGCCTTATTCATGGGCACAAGCCTAGTTTCCGGGTGCAATTCAAGCCGTTTTACGGTCAAAGAATCATCGAGGCAGGCAATTACGATATCTCCGTGACGCGGCTCCAAGGCCCCATCCACAATGAGCACATCACCATCACGGATGCCGCCCTCGATCATGGAATCCCCGCTGACTCGGACAAAAAACGTTGCCGCTGGATGGTGGATACATAATTCATTCAGATCCATCTTCTGGTCGATATAGTCCTGCGCCGGACTGGGGAAACCAGCTTCAATATGGTCAGCAAACATGGGAATGGGACAATGCGCATTATCGGTACTCAAAACAGGACTGAATACTTCAAGCGCGACTGCTTCTAGTGCGGACATAGATACTTACCTGACATCTGGATATTATTTAGTAGCTACAATTATCAGCAGGATATTGAAAAAGTACTTGGAGGAAGGTGAGACAGGGGCGATGGTATCATCAACCACCGCCCCTGTACATCATCTACTGCAAGGTGTTGCACCTGCCCCGTCCCTGCTGAGGGGTAAAATAGTGCGCTGCGTCAGGGATAAGGGAACAAACTACTCTTCAATCTTTACATCTATAGCTTTGGGCTTCACCCCCTTGGTCTTCCGCAATTTGATGCTCAAAACTCCGTCTTTAAAGCTGGCTTTTACCTTTTCCTGATCCACTGTTTCAGGCAAGGTAAAGCTGCGGTTAAAGGCGCCATAGTGACGCTCTATGCGGTGATACGTCTTGCCTTTCTCCTCTTTTTCCTGTTTGCGCTCACCGTGCAACATCAAAATCCCGTTTTCGACCGTTACCTTTACATCTTCCTTGTTTACTTCAGGGATCTCCGCCTTAATAGCGAACTCATCCTCGGTTTCAGTAATATCAACCCTGGGTGACCAATCCCCTTTGCGGATCACATCCTGCCCGCCCTCCTGCCGTTCGCCAAGAGCGCGGTTGTAGCGATCAACAAAGCTTTCCATTTCCCGCCATGGGTCCCAACGTACCAGTGACATAACGTTCCTCCTTTTGGTAACAATATCCGAACAACTGTTCGCACCGCCACCAACTTTTCCATAGGCTCTGCCGTGGCGGTGTTGTGCAGCACAGGCCCATGGTTGCTCCCTGGCAGCAGACGCAACGCACCGTTGCAAGGGACACTTACAGCTCAATATTAACCCCAAAGCAGCGTTTTTCAAGGTGTGGGCAATAAGAATATGCCCGGCAGCACACAGGGGCCAAATTCCGCCCCAGATCTTTTGCCGTCTCCGCTTCAGCCAATATTTAGTGCGTCGCAACACAGCCAAAAACAGAGTAATACCCAGCCCCAAACATGGTACACTTAGCACTTAAACATAGTGCCATTCCAAACGGAGAAAAGATGGGCGAGAAAAATACACAAAAACCGATATTTGTTGCAGGAGCCACCGGATATGTCGGAGGGCGCCTGGTGCCGCGCCTGCTCGAACAAGGGTACCGAGTCCGCGCCCTGACCAGAGCGCCGGAAAGGCTTGAGGGGCGTCCGTGGGCGACGCATCCTAACTTCCGTGCTTTTAAAGGCGATATGCTCGACCGCACCACCCTGACGGCAGCCCTGCAGGGCTGTCACGCCGCCTACTACCTGGTTCACTCCATGAATCCAGAGGTGAGTGATTTTCGCTACACGGATCGCGTTGCTGCGCAAAACATGGCTATGGCAGCGGGTGAAGTAGGGCTGAAACAAATTATTTACCTGGGAGGGTTGGGTGAAGAACATCCTGAGTTAAGCCCGCACCTGCGCTCACGCGCCGAAGTGGGACAGATCCTGCGCCGGGGGAGCGTACCGGTCACCATCCTGCGTGCGGCTATCATCATAGGCTCTGGCAGTGCCTCATTCGAAATGCTGCGCTATCTGGTAGACCGGCTTCCCATTATCATAGCTCCGCGCAAAGTCGACACCCCCTGCCAACCTATTGGAGTGCGGAATGTGATGCGCTATCTTGTTGGCTGCTTAGAAACTCCAGCAGTCCTGGGTAGGACCTTCGATATTGGCCAACCCG
>JAQUDG010000036.1 GCA_028685815.1 Desulfuromonas sp. | reverse complement strand
TCTTAACCCACTTATGCAGTCGCATCGGTTATTGTTCAACCACGATAAATGACTCTCCAGGGGAACAAACTCCTGGAATAAACAGAGGGTAAACTTTTCCCAAAACCGAAAAAGGAGCATACCATGAAATTCTCTCGCGTAATTATCGCCACACTCTTCGCCACCTTGCTTGCAAGCACGAGTGCTATGGCCTGGGGTAACAACTGCAAAGGATCGCGCTGTAGCGTGGATTGTAGCCAAGAGCAACAGGGGAATGTGCAACAGGGAAATCATCTCGAGCGAATGGCGGTCATTCTCGATTTGAGCAGCGACCAGCAGCAGCAACTTGAAGAGCTGCATGCGCAGCATCAAAACCTGCGTGCCCAGATGCGCACCGAAATGATGGCGTTGCAGCAGGAGCTGCGTGACTCTCAGCCCGGAGCTGACTCTGAAGCCCTGAAAACTAAAGCCCGCACCTATGCCGACCTCAAGGCAGATCAGCTGATTTACAGCATAGATTTCAAACAGCAGATGATGGATATCCTGACCCCAGCGCAGCAAGAAAAAGCTGCTCAACTGAAGGATGCTCATCAGCAGCGCTGTAACTCTGCCCAGAACTGCACCGAGAACTGCACCGAGAACTGCACTGAGAACTGTGCGGTAAAACGCTGTCGTCCCGGAAGCATGCGGTGTGATGACGCAAGCACAGGCAAAGGGATGAAGAACAGTGGTATGCAAGGGCAGGGACGGTACCGCTAATTGGTACACATCCAGAGCTGAGCTAACAGCAGAGAATAAAACAAAGAGAAACTCCACCGCCAAGTGACGTTAGGCGGTGGAGAGGGTTAAAGATAGCAGGGGCGGGATATTTGCCCCTGCTTTTTTTGTTCAATCAGTGAAAATATCTGGCGTTAACCAGCATGTGCACCGCAATGCTTGCCACGTACCCCAGCGCAATAATTGGAGTGAACACCAGATGGCGCCCGAAGGTGTAGATCCCACGTGCGGAACCCATAAGGGCAACACCCGCAGCTGAACCGATCGAGAGTAGACTTCCACCTACGCCAGCGGTGAGGGTAACCAGCAGCCAGTGTCCGTGCGACATCTCTGGTTCCATGGTCAGAACCGCAAACATTACCGGGATATTATCTACAATAGAGGAAACAACCCCCACCAGCACATTAGCATTAAACGCCCCGAGATCCTGATACATAAACTGCGAAGCCATGGCGAGATAGCCGAACTGCCCCAGACCACCAACACACATAATTACCCCGTAGAAAAACAGGAGGGTATCCCACTCTGCCGCCGCGATCCTGCTGAACAGGTTAAAGCCATGATTGGTGTCGCTATCGAATTCACTCGCAATTCCTACATGCAAGGCCGGATCAGACATGAAGGCCGCATGTTCGTGCATCTTGATATAGTAAGAAAAGAAACCAAGGTAGCCGAGCCCGAGCATCATACCGGCAGCGGGGGGAAGATGGAGAAAGTTATGGAAGGATACCGCCGTGACAATGGTAAGCAAAAATAGGATAATTATCCGTCTGGCGCCAAACTTCATATGAACTTTTTCGTCCATCGCTGACGGTTTTTCCTTACTAATCATAAAATTCATGATGAAGGCCGGTACTAGCCAGTTAACCAGTGCAGGGAGGAACAGGGCAAAAAACTCCTGAAACGCAACCATTCCCTTTTGCCACACCATCAGGGTGGTGATATCCCCGAACGGAGAAAACGCCCCCCCAGCATTTGCGCCCACCACTACGTTGATGCAGGCCATAACCACAAAGCGCTGATTGGAGCCCCCAACGGCCATAACCACCGCGCCCATCAGCAGGGCGGTAGTCAGGTTATCGGCAACTGGGGAGATGAGAAACGCAAGTAAGCCCGTAAGCCAGAACACCATGCGTAACGAAAATCCGCGTGACACCAACCACGAGCGTAGTGCCTGAAACACGTTACGTTCTTCCATGCTGTTGATGTAGGTCATAGCGACCAAAAGGAACAAAAACAGCTCAGCGTACTCCAGCAAGTTGTTCATAATGGCGTTATGCGCTGCGTCAGGTTCGCCCAGAGCCTTGAAGGTAATCCCTATGAGGACCCAGATTACCCCGGCAGCTATCAGAACCGGTTTACTCTTACGCAGATGAATCTTCTCTTCCATGATCACCAGGGCATAAGCCGCAATAAACAGAATCAGAGCAGTAATGCCCGCAACCGAAGCAGTTAGATTGTGGGGAGCAGCGCCCTCACTTGCCAAGGCAGGCAGAGCAGGAAAACACAACGATAGGATTATGGCTTTAAGTAACAGGTTCATCTTTTCCTCATATTAAAATTATAGATCTACTAACAGACTAAAAATTTTACCGTTGAGAAAACAGAAAAAACCGGGGGCGCACGTGGACACGTTGGGATCCGCCCCTGGAGCGAGAAAAGAAAAGAGTTGGCTAACGCCTTTGCGCTGAACAAAGACAGGGGAGGAGAACTGTCATCTGCGTCTGAAAGCAACGCGTCGGGCAGCTTAGATTCAGATTCAAACTCCTTGCCCAGAACTTTTTGGATGCCGGTCGCAAGACCCTGAATTTGCGGCGGGGGGGGATTCTGAAAGGAGCTGTCGCTACCTAAAGAGTGTGCAACTGTAGGGCTTGGCAGGCTGAGCGCAACAATCAGCAGCAGCGTAGATATATGCGTGGTCATAAACGCAACCACTCTGCCGAAAAGGGTTCTGCACCTTTCATGGAGCTTTTTGCGCACAGAATTGCTCAATTGGTCACCGCTCTTGCACGAAAACCCTGAGGGCACCTCAGGTCGTGACGCCTGCAGAATGAAAAAGTGGAAAACCGTAATCACCTGCAAGGGCATGGTCTAATTATGCCCGAACGTTCCGGTTGTCAAGCAAGATTATCGCTCTGTGCCGCGCCACACCAAAGGGGGGAGAAATCCTGCCAAACCTAGGTGGAGCAGATTAAGTCGTGTTCTCAGGGCTCTGCTTGGTGTTCGGTCTGTCGCCCTAGCTGATTTAAGCGCGCCGATGCAGCGGTGCAACCAGAACACTGACGCGGCCCAGCTTTGGGGGAGCAGCAGCCGGAACAACCACCTTGTATAAGCTTACGCCATAAAAACACTCCAGCCACAATCAGGCTTCCAATCAAAATAAAGTGTTCCATAGTTTATCCTTTATGCAACTGCGAGAAACAGAAACCACCCCCTCCAGCATTGGTACAGAATACACGTGCACAGGTATTAGCGCATCTCTTTGGCCTGCACCCAGATAACCGCATCTTGGCTGAGTTCTTTGCCTTTATAGCTGGTATCGCTGCCAACCCCTAGAGCGGCAAATCCCCACCACCCAGCGCGCGGAATCCCAAAGGTGAATATCCCATTCACGTCCGCTTTCATACCCAGAGTCACGAAGCTATCTTGCGGCGCTTCGACAAAACTGGAGCCAGTGGCGTTGTGTTCCAGGTCAACAGCGCGGTTGAGATACTCCACCTCTATTTCGGCGTAAGGAACCGGGCGCCCGTTGCTTTTTACAATGCCGGTAAAGGTTGAACCCGCCCAGATGGAATAAGGTTTTACCAGCGGGACAATTTCCGCCTTCAGACCTAACTCGGTATCCCAGTCGGTGGGCGCTCCGGCAACGTTGACGATGGTTTTAGTAATCTGCTGGATATACATATCTTCACTAGCCTCAAAGTAGGGCGCCGGTTGCAGCACCAGCACATGATCGCCCATACGCTGCGCTTTATAGGTTGATTTAAACCCCTTGCCTCGGTTGTGCTGCCCCTGCCATTCAATTTCCTGCAGGGTCGTAGCCAGATCTTTCTTGTTCCCTTTATTTACCACGTAAAACTCCTCCACCGGCATGAGCTTGTCACTATCATGCTGTAAACCCATATCCATGGTGTGTTCATCGGCAAAGGGGTGGGTAAACACATGGCGCAGCTCGATGATTTTGCCCGTCGGCAGCGCGGATTCCGGGGTGTAGAGCATCTGAAAATGGGCCCACACAGTAGAACTACTCAAGCAGATGATCAAAGTGCAAAGGACGCTAAAACGTTTCATGTATTGCTCCAAGGTTTTCAAGGTTAAAAAATATCGCCACCATTTATGCGGACTTCATGTCCTTTACCACCGTAGAAGATGGCCTCGTAGGGCAATTCAGGTTTGGTAAAATTCACCTCAGCGTAGGCGTTGAGTTTGGTTTTAAGCAGTATTTTTCCATCCTGTTCCAAACGAAATTCAACGCCACTGGCGCTGCTGCCGTCGCTGAATCCACCTTCGCAAGTCACGCTTCCATCCCCTTCATCAAAACATGAGAGCAGAGGGGTGTGTGCCCATACCGGTACAGATACAGCGATTCCCACTAGCGCAAGTGTTGCAATAAACAAGGTTTTCATCCCTTAAATCCTTTCTGTTATTGGCCAACCTCCCAGTTGGCACGACGCGGTTTAATCAATGCGAGCAGGAGCGTCAGTGCGATTACACTGACATAAAAAATGCGCATCATCTCGATGCCGCTCCACCCAAAGGTTGTAGCGAGGGTATAAAACAGGCTCGAGGCCACAATCCCCAAGGTAATGGGAAAGAAGGTGGCAAACAGCATCCAGCGATATGAATTACTCTGTAATTTCACCACCACCATGGTGGCGATACATGGAGGGCTAAGAATCATGAAGATCAGCATCGCCACGGCGTGAATGGGGGTGTAGCTTCCATCGGCGGCGATACTCTGTTCTGCGCGCTCATCCGTCTTACCCTGCTCGTAGATCGAACCCAAGGTGGCGACGGCGCTCTCGCGCGCAGCGAATGAACTCAAAAACGCCACGTTGACGCGCCAGTCGAAACCGCTAAATTTAGTTAGCGGCTCCAACGCACGCCCGAACATTCCCAGATATGAGGTACTTACTTTCTCCTGTTTTATCTGCATGCGTAACTGTTTGCCGCTGCGCTCAAGGTTACGCAGTGCGCGGTTAATGGTGCGGGCAGCACTGCCTTCACCTTGCACGAGAATAAATAACTCAGGATTGAGCGCCTGAAATTCGGCGTTGAGCGCTTCTAGCTGTTCTGCGCTGCGGGTCTGCATGCGACGACTGCGGTAGGTATCGTACATATTTAGCAGGGCATACACTTGGGTGGGTTCCGCTACCAAATGGTGCAGATCGGTGCGCGCAGCCTGTGCGTCAAAAGTCTGCAGAGCGGCATCTGCTTCAGCGCGTATCTGTTGCATGCTCGATTCAGGCACACCGGGATACTGCAACATCACAAACAACACCACTGCCACCGCCAGTACGATGGTGACAACTTTTTTTACATACAGCCATACGCGTTGCAATGCGCGCAGCATCACCCCTTTAAAGGTTGGCAAATGGTACGGCGGCAACTCCATAATGAATGGGGCGGTTTCATGTTGGGCTAGAAAAGTGGCAGTAAGCAGACGCGCGATTATCAGCGCAATGAACAGGGTCACCGTTGAGATATAGAACATCATCTCCGACATGCTGGTAGCAAAAAAAGCCCCCAGCAGCAGGGTGTAAAACGGCACCTTGGCCAAACAATTCATGTAAGGCACCGTCATGATCGTGGCCAAGCGCGCACGTTCATCTGCAATCCCTTTGGTCGCCATAACGCCGGGGACCGCGCACCCGCCCACAAATGCCCCTCCGAGCACCAGCGGTAAGGTGGATTGGCCGTGCAGACCAAAGCGCTTAAACACCCGATCGAGGATAAACGCCATGCGCGGCATGTAACCCACACCTTCGAGGACCGCCACCAGCGCAAACAAAATAAAGAATATTGGCAAATAGTTAAGCAGCGCCATGGTGCTATTGACCATCCATAGGGCAAATTCGCTCACCAGCGGCACATCAATGAAATTGGCATCCGGCATGAAGCCCATAATTATACGTCGCACCCACGCCAGCAGCGGCCAGGTGTAATCAGTTATCTTGTAGCCCCACACAATGGCGAGCTGATAAATCAGAAAAATCACCCCTGCCAGCACCGGAAAAGAGGCCCAGCGATTAAGGACCCAGCGGTCAATGCTATCCGTGATGGTGGAACGCTTGGCCTTGGTTTGTTTGGCGCAGCGGTGGAAGGCCACATCTGCGTTCTGGTAGCGGATGCTGGCAAAACACTGATCTACATCGAGATCGAAGCGGGCATGCAGTTCATCATTAATGCTGCTGATTTTTTCTGGCGCGATGCCGGTGCGCTGCAATACAAGCTCATCACCTTCAAGGGCTTTAATGGCCAACCAGCGTCTTGAAGTCTCATGTTGCGGCACTAACTGCTCAATCTCTTCTATATAGGGCTCAAATTCAGCGTAGTTGACCCGAAACGGGGTGCTGATCTGCTCTGTGGCCGCCGCAGCAATCGCGTCGAGGATCTCCTCTTTGCCCTGTTGCTGAACCCCAACTGCTGGCACAACTTTGATATTGAGAATGCGCGCCAGTTCTCCAACATCAATATCGATATCGCGCCGCTGCGCTACAT
Organism: Desulfuromonas sp.; assembly: GCA_028685815.1. Lineage (GTDB taxonomy): Bacteria > Desulfobacterota > Desulfuromonadia > Desulfuromonadales > Desulfuromonadaceae > JAIVHC01. The sequence goes on along the minus strand of JAQUDG010000036.1, from coordinate 15,657 downwards.
CCATCATGTTCAGGATGATAACCATCGGCTTCCCGAGTTCGAGGAGCTGAAAGGTGAGATACAGATTGCGGCGTAGATTGGAGGCATCCACCACGTTGACAATCACATCCACCTCTTTATCGAGGAGATATTCCTTGGCCACCCGCTCTTCGAGGGAAAACATGCTGAATGAGTAGGTACCAGGCAGATCCACTAAGGTGTACTCAACTCCTTTATGCCGCATCTTGGTGGAATACTTATCCACCGTAACCCCCGGATAGTTGGCCACATGCTGGTTCATGCCGCACAGCATATTGAAAATAGTGGACTTGCCGCAGTTGGGCTGCCCAGCAACGGCGACATGAATCATACGGGGGATCATCTTGGGGGCCATGCTGGGAATATCGCCAGGAATCTTGCCTGAGCTCTCACTGGAACTCATAGTGGAGTCACTTTTATGCAGGCCGCCTCAGTACTGCGCACGGATAGAAAAAAGTTCTGAATTTCAATTTCAACAGGATCGCGTAAAGGGGCATTGCGCACCATCAAAACCTCTGCGCCGGGGATAAACCCCATATCCAGAAGTTTTTGTTTTAACGCCCCGACGGCACAGCATTTTTTAATCACGGCACGTTGATTCTCACTTAGCTCGCTCAGCAAGGTTTTTTCTGCAACTGTATCCATATCCGTCTTTACCCCTTAATCAAATGCTTCAGCTTCCGGTGGCTTGTAATTCCATCTGCGCCGACCCGTTCGTTGTGCTTGAGTGTATCCATTCACCCAGTATTTATTTGTGACTTACGTCACATTGCGCCTATTTTGTTCCTGCCTGTTTAGTTCCTATTTGTTCATTCACGCGTCTCGCCTCAGGGTCGCACAGGGCGCTGCGAAACAAACGCGCTCTCCGTCGGCAACTGCGCGCAGCTCATTGGGGGCATACAGTTCCACAACGCCACGCCTTGAACGCAATATCTGCTCACGATCAAAGAGCGCCAAACTGCGCGAGAGGGTCTCGCGCGCAATCCCGAGCTCTTGCGCGGTCAGCACCAGCGGACGTAAATCTATCTGAAAATTTTGTGCACTAGATTCTGTGGTGCCAGTCCTGCCAACCTTGCTGCATCTGGACAACAAATAGGTGGCAATCCTAGCGTGTACATTTACACACTGGGTCAGGCAGCGCTTCGTACGTTCTTCATCGACCTGAGTAGCCAAATGACTCAGCAGGTTCGCCTGTAGTTGCCCATCCTGCGCCAGCAAATGACGAAATAAGCGATGAGACCAGCTCACATACTGACAAGCCCCAAGACACTGCGCGTAACTACAGCAGGGGCGCGTTGCAAGCATGGCAACGGGGCAGAAGATATCTCCCTTCCCCATGCACTGCTCCAACGCCTCCTCTCCGGCAGCGTTGGGGCGCACCATCTTCATGCGCCCGTCCAACAGGATAAAGAGGCGCTGCGACAAAGTATCAATACTGATGATGTCGTTGCGGGCAGCGCTATGCACGCGACGCGCGCGCAAAAGCTCCTGAAGCGTAGTTGGCTGCAAGTTGGCAAACAGCGGTAGCGCCCTTAGCTCTGAGTCGTGGTTACGCACAAAGAGCCTCGCCACGCCAAAGATGGAACGACACCCCGCCGCGCTGGCGTAATTGAGTGGCAACGCGGGTGTGGTGGCACTGATAAAGATCAGCCAATGCTTCACTGCGGCGCCCGCGTCCATATATCTTCCACAAACGCTGGGACGAAACCGGTAACTCTTTACGTCCCATAAATGCAGCTACATCCTTCAGCGGGTAGCCCAGAAAGACCCCAATTTCGTGCGGAAGTTCCCCACTTTCAAAACGTGACTCCAGTTGATTCAACACCGCATCAAGATCACGATCTTGCGAATATCCTAATGAATTAAGGAAGGTCACCACGCTGCGACTATTCAGGCGACGTTCGAGGAGGGCTGGATCGAATAACAGTAACAAGGCCGAGTTTGAACTACGGTGTAGCGCAATAGCTTGAAGCTCAGATTGCGCCATAAGCTCTGCGCCATATCTGTGCCACAAATCGTACATGTTGTGCCCACACGCAAACGTTCGATTTGATATCCGCACTAGGTTGGCAGGCTTCACCCCAGCGAGCACCTCTGCGCTGCCAAACACAAGAAATGCCGCCAGGCACTCGCGCGGATCTGGATAATCAGCCGCAACACTCATCCATGCAATCCTACTGTTTCTAGTCTTATGCTGCTCCAGCGCGCGAACGCCTGCTTGCCTGCGCTTGCATTCTTGCTCCAGTAGACATTTTCCCGTCTTATTCATATAAGTTCTCCCCGTTTCGGCTTTCACAATGGCGGTTTGGTGATTTTGACTATTATTATCAATTAGTGAGCAGGCAGAGATTGTGGGACTTGGCCAATCCACTCCAGCAATTTGCTCCCCCACAGGAGAACAAGGGGATGGAGCTAGGTATCAATCTATGTATGTTATAAAGGTTACCTGCGGTGATTTTGAAAACGATTATCAATATAAAGAAGGAAAGAAATTAATGCAACTAATTGTTTCCCGCATACTTGTACCTAGCTTAGTCACTGATATAGTAAGTAAAAGTGACCCACAAACCAAACAGCACAAAGAGTGTAAGGAGGGAGAGGATGGACAAACGGCAGATTTATATCGATAAGATGAAAGCAAAACTCGACGAGTGGAACGCAGATATTAGCAAATTGCAGGCCAAGGCAGATGGAGCCAGCGCCAATATGCAACTGAAATTCAGGCAGGAGGTGGAGCACTTGAAACAGCAGCGCGCGGAAGCTGCGGAAAAGTTGGCGGCCTTGCAGAAAGCCAGCGATAGCGCGTGGGAGGATTTAAAGGTTGGGCTAGAAAACTCATGGCACGAACTAGGGAAGTCCGTAACTTCGGCATGGTCCAAGTTTAATTAACTACCTACAAAATAGACGTCACTGGCTAAACATGGTGGAGATTCCCCAACAACCAAGCAAAATCTAAAGGAGCAAAACATGAAAAAAACGTTTTTTTAATTTTAGTTCTGGGACTCGCAATGTCTCTTGCTGCATGTGAAAAGAAAGGCCCGATGGAAAAAGCTGGCGAAAATGTTGATCGGGCGGTGGAAAAAATTGAGGATACGCTCAATCCTAAAGGACCCGCAGAAAAGGCCGGCGAAAAAGTCGATAAAGCCGTTAAAAATGTTAAGGATGAAGCACACCAGGCTAAGGAGAAAATTAAAGATAGCGTAAAATAATGGGGTAAAACAGGCTTGATCCACTTAAAAACGCTGAGATACGCTCAGAAAAATTGAGAAATGGTGGGAGGTGAGGGAAGCATGTACCTACAACTTGAACCTGTCATATCAATAATAGCCGGTATTCTGATCCTTGCGATACCTAGGTTTTTGAACTATATCGTGGCGATATACTTGATTGTTACGGGCGTAGTCAGCCTGATCAGGTAGCTGCTGTACCACACTCAGACGTCAATCTACATGGGCCAGGAAATAAAAAAAGTGGAGGAATAGACCATGTTAAGGTGGGCCGTAATTTTTTTCATCGTAGCAATCGTCGCCGCCCTGTTTGGGTTTACCGGGATTTCGGCTGCGGCAGCAGAAATAGGGCGGGTTATTTTCTTTATTTTCGTCCTACTCTTTGTAATCGCGCTCCTGACTGGGTTGGTACAACGCCCACGGGGCTAGGAGAAGACTATTCAGGCGAATTGGAGCCGCGGCGTGTTATTTATAGGCGCACTTCGATGTAGGCGCTTTCTCTGAGTTCCTTACGCCAAGCTTCATATTTTTCTTCCATTTTGTCGCGCTGCAATTGAGCACTAATTTCATCTTTAACCTCTTCGAATGCGGCTACGCGTCCGGAGGTGCTTTCTTCCACCCGAAGAATATGCAGAATATCCGCGCTCTGGAGGATATCTGTAACTTGACCCGCCTTCAGTCCGGCCAGAGCTTCATTGAACACCGGACTGAGTTCACCGGGTTTGAAGTAGCCCATATCGCCCCCGTCAGCCTGGAGCGTTGCAGGTTGAGCCGCAACAATCTCTTCGACAGAGCGCCCCGCCGCGAGCTCTTTGCGCATCGCTTCAGCTTGGGCATAGGTGGCGTTGCCCTGTGGTCCCAATGGCAAAGAAATCCGGCTTAAACGGATCTGTGCCGGAAGGTGGTAATCATCCATATGGGCGGCGTAGTAATCGCGCACTTCGCGACTGGTTACATCGGCCTTACTTTTAACTTCAATGCCCGTAAGTTTAAAGCGCAAAATCTGACTTTTCAGTTGTTCGCGGTATTGCTGCATGCTCATTCCCTGAGCCTCAAGCGCCTGCTCCAACTGCTCGGTGCTGATGTCGTTCTGTTGTTCAACATCATGCACTGCGCGGTCAATATCGGCCTCCGCTACCGCTACACCGATCTGCGCAGCGCGCTGCTCCATAAGGATGTCGGTGATCATGCTTTGCAGCATCTGTTCCTGCGTTAAGCCCATCTCGGCGGGCTGCTCCTGCAGGCGCTGCTCCAACTCAAGGGTGGTGATAATTTCATCATTTACCACCGCAGCTATCCGGCTGATAACGTCACTTTGACTGTCGGCTGCACTTGCACCTGCAGCGGTAACGCATAGCAGCAGCACACACGCTGGAATACTCACGAGGAGGGCAGTTATTCTTGACATAGAAAATATCCCATTATTATTCAAGGGGTTATGGTGGAGGCGGTTTTTATCTTTGGTTGAGGTGTGAAACTACCACGCTCAACTGAAATTCTGCAATTGCTTTCTGGCTTCTTCAAGCATCTCCATATCTGCGGCACGCGGCATAACTATACGCAGGCGATAATCGGGCGCTAGACTGTAAATCTTCGGATTTTGTTGGATGAGGTGCAGCAACTTGTCCGGACTAACGGTGGTGGTAGGATGGAACCCAAACACTAAAGCGCGACCATCGTGCTCGGCCACGTCAATACGTAGATGCTTCAGGTCGATACGCAGTTTCATCATTTCCAGTAGAACTTGGCCGGGCTTAGGCAGGGCTCCATAACGATCTTGCAGCTCGTCTACAATATCATAAAGCTCTGCATCATCAGCGGCGGCAGCCATTTTCTTATAGAACACCAGGCGCTGATTGGGGTCTTCTACATAGATATCTGGCAAAAAGGCGTTGAGCCCTAGCCTGATTTCTGGATCTATCCTCCCCAGCTTTTCTGCCCCCTTTAGTTCCTGAATCGTCTCTTCTAGCAGTTCTGAGTACATTTCAAACCCGATGGCGGCTATCTGCCCCGCCTGGCGACCGCCGAGCAAGTCTCCGGCACCGCGAATCTCCAGATCGTGACTGGCGACGCGAAAGCCGGCACCAAGTTCGGTCTGATCCTGGAGTACCTGCAGGCGCGCGCGCGCATCCCGGGTTAGGGTGGTTTCTCCAGGGATCAGCAGATAGGCGTAACCACGTTCCTTGGAGCGTCCCACCCGACCGCGAATCTGATACAGCTGCGCCAAACCGAAGCAGTCTGCCCGATTTATTATGATGGTGTTGGCGCGGGAGATATCCAGACCATTTTCTATAATAGTACTGGTTACCAGCACCTGAGTTTCACCTTCGATAAAGGAGACCAGCACCTGCTCAAGATCTTTTTCTGCCATCTGCCCATGCCCAGTGGCAACCTTCGCTTCAGGCACCAAATTCTGAATAAATTCGGCCATGGCGGCAATGGATTTAACCCGATTATGCACAAAATATACCTGCCCGCCGCGCTTGAGTTCACGCATTATCGCCTCGCGGATGAGGTCGTCATCAAAGCGGGTCACATAGGTGCGGATAGCCAGACGGTCAACTGGGGGGGTGTCGATCACCGACAGATCTCGCAGCCCCAGCATCCCCATATTCAGGGTACGCGGTATGGGGGTCGCGCTCAGGGTGAGCATGGCTACCTCGGCACGCATTTTTTTCAGGTGTTCTTTGTGCTTAACCCCGAAGCGCTGCTCTTCATCAATGATTACCAGCCCCAGATCACTAAAATGAACATCGCGCTGTATCAGGCGGTGGGTGCCGATCACTATATCAACCTTGCCCGCTTTTACCTGCTCCAGGGTTGCGCGGTTTTGTGCTGGGGTACAAAAACGCGATACCATTTTAATATTGACCGGATAGCCGCTGAAGCGTTCGCAAAAGGTTGAATAATGTTGACGCGCCAAAATCGTGGTCGGCACCACCACCGCAACCTGACGGCTGTCGAGCGCGGCCTTGAAGGCGGCGCGGATGGCTACCTCGGTTTTCCCGTAGCCTACATCGCCACAGATAAGGCGATCCATGGGGATATCCGACTGCATATCCGTAAGGACATCTTGGATAGCCGCCATCTGATCTGGAGTCTCTTCGTACGGAAACGCCGCCTCAAAAGCACGGAAGATTTCATCAGGCGCGGAGAACGGGCGGCCTTTGCGCATCTTGCGCCGCGCATAGATATTGAGTAGTTCGCGCGCCATCTCTTCAACCGCGACGCGGGCGCGCTGACAAGTCTTAGCCCAGCCCTGACCCCCCATTTTATCCAGCTTTACATGTTGCCCGGTGGCGTCTGCGTATTTCTGTACTTTTTCAATACGTTCGATCGGCAGATATAATTTGTCTCCACCGGCATATTCGAGCTGAAGAAAATCTCCTTCGACGTTTCCGCTGCGCACCTGTTCGAGCCCACGATAGACGCCCACTCCATGATCGGCGTGCACTACGTAGTCGCCATCATGCAATTGCGCCAGTGACGAGAGCGATGCCTTGGCCCGCGCACCTTCCTTGCCACGCCGCCGGTTTCTGGCACCAAAAATCTCCTCTTCGGTGATTATAGCCACCTGTTCATCCGGCAGCTGAAATCCGCGGGTCAAATCTGCGATGCGCAGCAGGGCTACCCCCTCTGCCTTGGCGCCATCTTGCCACGGTATCAGCTCAACACCCCGTGGACGCAGCAGGTCACTCAGGCGTCTGCCCTGGCCTTCCTTATGGCAAACCAATTCCACATGCCAATGTTCACTCACCCATTGTTTAATCTGCTGACACAGAAGGTCTAGGCGCTTTTCCGCCCCAACTTCGGCAAACCCACCATTGGAGCGACAATTAACTCTGAACACTTCGTGGTCCGAATCCAGATCATAGACCTGAAGTGAACGCACATTGATCACGCGCGGGACGGCTAGCGCAGCTTCTAACTCATGGATGCTCAGATACAGCTGGTGTGGTTCTGCAAACGGCTGCGCTCCCGCGGCCACGCGCTGCGCACCAGCGCTAATCTGGTTGGTGAAATCGTCTGCAGCTCGGTCAATTTCAGGGGGGTCGAGGCGTATTACAGTCTGGGGGTTAACGTAATCGAACAGGCTATCGAGCCCAGTGTAGTTGAGGGGGAGGAGAAAATTACGCCCCGGCGCTAACAAGCCTTCACGCACCTCTTCGAGCACCGCTTCGCGCGTGGTCCGGGGGAGCTCCAGGGCATCGCAGCGTTCTTTAAGCCGCTGGCTGAAGAGTTCTAGGTAATCTCCGGCCAGCACCATCTCCCGAGCAGGAACAAGATCCAAACGTTGCGGTCCCCCTTCACTGCTGCGCTGGGTTTCGGGATCGAAAAAACGCATACTTTCAATGAAGTCGCCGTAGAAATCAATGCGTACCGGTTTCGAGCAGGTGGGGATATACAGATCGAGAATATCCCCGCGCAGGGAAAATGTCCCCATATCTTCCACCAGAGCGACATCCCGATAGCCAAGGTCAAACAGGCGTCGCCGCAGAATATCGCGCTCATATTCCTCCTCCAGCACAAGTTCGGTGCTTAAGGCATCCAGAGCCGATGCAGGAATCACTCGCTGCATTGCTGCAGCAGGGGTGGTAACCACAGCCTCGACGCGCCCGCGCCGCAAAGCGAGGAGGGTTTCTAGACGTGTCGCCTCGATATCGCGGTGGGGAGTGAGTGGATCGTAGGGGGCTACTTCCCAGTTGGGGAACAGATATATCGCTTCGGGGCGGGAACTAAAGAACTGCAGCTCCTGCTGTAGGCGGCGCGCTTCGGGTAGATCGGCGGCCAAAAGCAGCAGTGGAGGCTGCCCAGAGCGAAGAAGAGGTGCGAGGAAGCGCCCTGCAGCACTACCGCTTAAACCAAGCAGATCCGTAGAACCGCTAAACGTCTGCATTTCGGCGCTGAATGACTGCACCGTGGTATAAAATCGCTCCTGGAAGGTATCGTCTTGCTGTGTCACATGTTCTCCAACAGCAACGGGCGCTAACAGGATATTTTAGCCACCCGCTTAAACGCCCGTTACTACACTTAATAAAACTTGTTTTCAGATCTTACTTAACCAACAGATGCAACGATAGAGGTAAATTTATCAATTAGTCTCTGGGGATGGCAAGCATACGCTCAAGGGCACGATGCGCTTTAAGCCTAATCTCTTCTGGCACCGTAATACGGTGTTCAAAGGTATTCAGGCAACGCTCCACATCATCTATACTGACCCGTTTCATATCTTCACAGATAAATTCATAGTCCGGAAAAATAAAGGTTTTCTCCGGACTTTCTTTGCGTAATTGACACGCAATCCCCCGCTCGGTGGCAATTATAAAGGTAGGTTGAGCGCTGTTGCGCACATATTCAAGCATTCCCCCGGTGGAGAGGACATGATCTACTAGCTCGAGCACTTCGGGGGTGCATTCCGGATGGGCTAAACAGATCGCCTCTGGATGCTGTTCCCTACAGGTACGCACTGCGTCTGCACTCAACGCATCATGAACCGGGCAACAACCTTCCCACAAATGGCACACCTTATCTACCTTGGAAGCGATATAACTGCCTAAATTTCGGTCTGGAATGAGGATAACTTCCGCATCGGGCAGCGAATTTACCACCTTGACCGCATTGGCACTGGTACAGCAGATATCACTGGCGGCCTTGGTTGCCGCCGTTGTATTGACATAGGCGACAACGGGCGCGCCTGGATGCAGCTTGCGCATCTGCGCTACTCCCTCCGGGGTTACCATGTCGGCCATGGGGCAGCCCGCTTCCTGGTTGGGAAGCAGAACAGTTTTATCCGGAGCCAGAATCGCGGCGCTCTCGGCCATAAAGTGGACCCCACAGAATAAAATTACACTTTTAGCGGTTTCAGCGGCGGCAATAGAGAGGGCCAGAGAATCACCAGTAATGTCGGCCAAGGCCTGTATTTCATCGCTCAAATAGTTATGCGCCAGGATAAGAACATCTTTTTCCTGTGCCAGCCTGCGGATACGCTCAATCTGTTCTGTGTGGTCAACCATAAAAACTCCTGTGCAGATAAAAAACAGTAGAAGATGGCAGTTAAAGATGGCGGTAGATAGTAGGGCAAAATCTGATAAACTGTCAAACAAGGAGTGACTATAGCACACACAATTGCGCCGGAGGACAACAAATCTGCCTGAAACAGTCGGGTTTATTTTCCCCCATCGTAGCCGCCAAAACAGAGGACGGCATGAACTTAAAACTGCGCTTGAAGGGAAAAGATCAAAAGCTGAGGCTTAAACGCTACAACTATAGGCAAAACATTAACCCACATAACCTTTGGTGAACTTTATGGCGCGTAAAAAATTGTCATGGTGGAGTGTTTTACTGGTTCTCATCCCCCTACCCCTGCAACCCGCTTTTGGCGCGAGCAGAATCAACGACACTGCTTCTGCCACAGCTACCTTTGCGGGTGGATGCTTCTGGTGTATGGAGCATCCGTTTGATCAGATACTGGGGGTAAAAAAAGTAGTGGTCGGATTCAGCGGTGGCACCGAGCCGAACCCAAGCTATACCCAAGTCGCCTCTGGAGTCACCTCGCATCTAGAAGCGGCACAGATCACCTATGATCCTGATGTCCTTTCCTATGCAGAGCTTCTGGATGTTTTTTGGCGCCAAATCGATCCCACCGATACTGGAGGTCAATTTGCCGATCGTGGGCGTCACTACACCACCGCTATTTTCTACCATGATGATGCTCAAAAGCAGACGGCGCTGCGCTCCAAAGAAAAATTGCAAGAAAGCAGGCGCTTTACCGATCCAATTGTTACGCAAATCCTCCCTTTCTCCTCCTTCTACCCAGCGGAAGAAGAGCATCAGCAGTTTTACCGCAAACGTCCGTTACGCTATAATACGTACCGCTCCCATTCCGGTCGCACGCAGTTCCAGGAGCATAGCTGGCGTAAACCAGAAACATCTAAAAAGGAGGATGAGATGCGTCAGATACCTTCCACAAAACCAAGCGTTGAAGAATTACGCCGCACCCTGACCCCGCTCCAATATAAGGTGACGCAGGAGAACGGTACCGAACCGCCCTTTGAAAATCCGTATAATGATAATATGCGTGAGGGGATATACGTCGATATTGTCTCCGGCGAGGTTTTGTTCAGTTCAACCCACAAGTTTGATTCTGGCACTGGGTGGCCAAGCTTCTACGCACCGGTTAATACTGCCAGTCTGGCAGAAGTAAAGGATAATAGCCTGTTTATGTCACGCACCGAGGTTCGTAGTCGCGAGGTTGACTCCCACCTAGGGCATGTGTTTCTGGATGGCTCCACTCCGACAGGGCTACGCTATTGCATAAACTCGGCTGCGTTACGCTTTATACCCCGTACCGAGATGGAATCAGCTGGATACGCCGAGTGGTTATATCTGTTTGAGTAACGTTAGCATAGCTGATATTGGTGCTTAAAACGCTGTGTGAAATATAGAAAAAACTCAGAAAAACATCTATGATATCCATTTGTTATTTTTATTCTTTTCTGTATACTTGAGTGTGCGGTTCCAGAATTAGAATGCGCATAGACAATCATGGACAACCAATACAAACATTAAAAGGAGAAGATACAATGAGACTTATCAAAATGCTGCCGCTGCTGGCAATGATCACCCTGCTGGCAAGTGGGTGTGCCAAGCCTGTACAAGAAGAGGTCGAAGAGGCTTATGACACCGTAGAAGAGATAAGTGCTGACGCCCGTGGCTACGGAACCGGCTCTGAAGGTGCATCAATAACCGAAAAAGAGGTAAGGGATTCTGCATACGCAGATAAGCAGGCTAAGGTTGAGCTGAAACGGATCTATTTTGCCTTTGACCAATTCGATCTGGACACCGAAGCACGCCAAGCCCTGCAGAACAATGCCCTGTATCTGGAGCAAAATCCCAGCGCGAGCATTATTCTCGAAGGACACTGCGATGAGCGTGGCTCTGACGAGTACAACCTGGCACTGGGAGAAAGACGCGCCCGCGCTGCTGCTGAATATATGGTAAATCTTGGAATTAACAAGAATCGCATCAGGACCATCTCCTACGGCGAAGAAAAACCCCTTGATCGCGCATCCACCGAAGCGGCTTGGGCACTCAACCGTCGGGCGGAATTTAAAAAACAACGGTAATAAGAGCAACAGTAACTGGCACCACCAAGCAGCATCACAATTTTTTGCTGTTGCTTACACGGGCCGTACAACTTCTGTTGTACGGCTCTTGTTTTTTGCTCCACTCTTCAGTTTGATCCGCATCCCGAAATTTATCTTTGGAGGAGAATTTTTCTCATGCATTACAAGATAATCTGTTCTGTAGCTATCCTGGCCGGATGCCTGAGTGCCTGTGTCCCCGCCCAAAACCATGAAAAGCTCAAATCCGACCTAACCCGAGTACAGAATAGGGTTACGACCCTTGAACAGCGCTCCACGAGTCTGGCCCAAAACTCCTCCGCCAAAGAGATGCTCCAGCGACAGGCAGATCAGCGGGCTGAGCTCGACAGCCTCCGCATAGATATGCAGAGCATTAACGGGCGTCTCCTTGATCAGGAGAAGGTTCAGCAGCAGTTGCATCAAGAACACCGCCTGCGCGAGAATGAACTGGAAATCAGACTTGCAGAGTTGGAAAGCCGCCTCGACCAACTGAAGAGAGAGCCGACAAACAGAGAACTTCCTGCTGCCGGCGTCGCGGTTTCCGCTCCTATCTCATCTACGGCAGACAAGGTAAAATCAAGCGTAGAGACGACCGCTGCTGAAACCAGCATGCAAACTCAGCTGCCTGTAAGGGGTGGCTCAGATTCAGCAGATGCTGAGGCACTTTATCGTGAGGCCCTACAGCTAGTGCAGGATGAGATGAACTTCAGTACCGCGCGGGAAAAATTTATCACCTTTGTGGAAAAATACCCTGAACACGAGCTGGCCGTAAACGCTATGTATTGGATCGGGGAGACCCTATACGGAAACAAAAAATATGAAAACGCCATACTCCAGTTTCAGGACGTGATCCAGATGTTTCCCCAGCATTCTAAAATTCCTGCGGCGCTGCTGAAACAGGGGCTGGCTTTCTATGAACTCGGCGATACCCGCAATGCCAAAATAATCCTACAAAAAGTGCAGGACAAATATCCCACCAGCCCAGAAGCACAAAAAGCACAGCAACGTATCGAGCAATGGTAACGCTTAGAATACAAGTGCTCGCCACACCGATAGTTGCTGCATGCCCGCAGTAAGACGCGCGCTAAAGCAGGTTTAGCATTATGAGCTTAGAAATAAAATTCCGCTGACGCGCGCGTCTTCCAGCCAGTACGCTGTAGCGTGGGCGTCTAGAGCACCGAAGGTATCAGGCAGCTGCTCCACCTCAGAGCAGCTTTGATACAGGTGCACGACCTCCGGTGGAACGCTCCTGCACACCATCCCAGCATCTTCGCTGTGATAAAACAGCGCCCCGCACGGATCTTGCGCTTCCAGATATACAAACTCTACCAGATCTTCAATTATACCGGCATGATAGTGCTCCACCGGATAAGAAAAAATTCCCATCCCGACCTCATCCGCCAGACGCCAAAGCACCTTGCCACCACCTGCCTTTAATGAACAACTCCGCTCCTGGACACGCAGCAGGGGCTGGGCAAGTAACATATCCGAATATAGATGGTGATAGCGCATAAGATCCAGAGCCGCGGGGGAGAGATCCTCTAGCTGTACGCTAGAAAAATATTGGCGTACAAACTCCTGTTGCAGTTGATGGGCCTGCTCCACACCCCAGTCAGGTGCGTTCGATCCTGGATGTATGTACTGCTCACGCTCCAACCACAGAGCTAGTTGCTGCAAAAACTCAACCGCACTTAGGGCGCAGGCACTACAGAACAGATCAAAGTAAGCCACCGCGCGACCGGTGTTGTAAAACAGGTTTAAAGCGGCGGTTAAGTTTGCAGCGCGCTGAAAATCATCTTTATCCATACTCGCGCTGGATTCGACCGTATAGGGCGGATCAGGCAATGCCTTCAGTGAGTACATTTGTCGCTGTTGGTCAAGAAGAGTGCCAGGGAGAAGGGCAAGGGGAAACAACTCAATATGATTGGGGTAAAACCCAAGGGCTGTATCGAGGCTGGCGCACAACCCAGCATAGGTATCACCCGGTAGACCGTAGATGAGATCAATGCCATAGGTTACCCCGCCGTGATGGAGTTCCAGCAGTCCGGCTTCAAAACGGGCTAGATTGAAGCTGCGCCCAACGTTTTTTAGCACCTCGGCATGCACCGACTGCAGCCCAACCTGAACCGAACACAAAAGCTGCTGCAACAACTCCGCCATTTCGGCATCTATATATTCTGCTTTTGCTTCAAGATGATAATGCAGGTCGGGCGCACACTCGATGAACAACCGGAGTAGGTCCTTACCCCTGTCGGTTGGAACATTGAAGCTGGAGTCCAGCACCCACACCTGCTCAACCCCGCTTGCAACAAATAGCTCCAGTTCCCGGCGTAAACGCGCATGAGGAACCTGCGTCACCGTCCGGCTGCCGCCTGCATCGAAACAATATGCGCAGCAAAAAGGGCATCCGCGCGCCGTTTCTAGCAGAACTCCCCGCTCTGGTTTGATGGCGCCACTAAGCCAGGCTGAGCCGGGCATAAGTTGCTGCTCTTCCACCAAAATTAATGGTGTCGCCGTGGGCTGAAATGTCCCGGACAGGACCTGCTGTGTCACTCGACTAAACAGCGCTTCCCCGTTTCCGCGAATCACTACATCGAAGATACCAGCGTCTGCCCATGTGGATGTAGTGGATGAGACCTCCGGCCCCCCACACACAAACACACAGTCTTCCATGCTGGACTTCAAGGTACGGGCGAGTTCAAGCAGTGCCGCACGGTTCCACACATAAAAACTGAAGCTTATAAGCTTAGGCTGCAACCGCCGCACCGTTTCGCCTACTGCAACACTAGAAAAACCGGGGGGCAGGTTAAGGATCAGCGCGCTACATCCCGCGGGCAGCTCGGCACGCAGAGAAGCGGCAGCCAACGGGGTAGCCTGCAGCAGACTGCCAGTATGGCAGGCGACAAAGACAACATCTGCACGATCGTAATCCATGCTCTTCAAACCTTTAGCTTCACTTTTATTTTGGGTCTACCATCTTCGTTGACCACCGTAAAACTGCAGGGTATGTCGCCATAACGCTGCCGTACCGCTTCTTCCTTGTTACGCACAAATGTCTCCATACTGTTGGCTCCACCAATAGCTGGTGCAACGTTACATTCTTTACACATCCGAAGATAATCCTGATACAGTTGCGCAGAATTATCCGCGCGCGTAGGAGTAGTTGCGCGGGCTTTTTCCTCAGCTGCGGCGGCCTGAAATGCGTTCTTTTTAGTGTGACGCACATAACGCCCCTCATCCATCTGGCGCTGAACGCGTTCCCACATCCCAGTGTATGCGTGAAAACTGCTGGATATATTCTGCAAACGGTAACGCAGATCGGTCTGCACAATTCTTCTGCGTCCCAGCAGACGCAGTTGACGCTCCATCGCATCTCTTGTTTTGATAGGTGCGATTTTCTCAGCTCCAGCGAAATACTGTTCATATTTAATGCGCAACTCTTTGAGCATAATTTCCACTTCGTCGAGTTGCCTAACAACGCTTTGTCGTTCACTTATCATCGCTACAGAACCCTTATCTAACGCGCACCCAACCCTTATGGTCGTGCGGCTTGACTGAGCTTCAGTTTTCCGCTAGAAGGTGAATTTTAACATATACTACAGGTGATTACGAATGAAGAGCGCTGACCTCGGAGCCATTATTCTTGCAGCGGGCAAGGGCACCCGCATGAAATCCAAACACCCAAAGGTCCTCCACCCCATCGCCGGTCAACCCATGGCGGCGTATCCCCTCGAACTCACCCGCGCCCTTGGGTGCAGTAAAACGGTGATGGTTGTCGGCCACGAAGCTGATTTAGTCAAGGACTCATTTTGTGATTCCCACATTGACTTTGTTCTCCAACGTGAGCAGCTCGGCACTGGACATGCGGTTCAGGTAGCCTGGAAGGAACTAGAGGATTTTTCCGGAACAGTGCTTCTGCTGTGTGCGGATGTTCCACTACTACGCCGCGAAACCCTAGAAAAACTTCTCCATGTGCACAGAACCAGCGGGGCAACGGTATCGGTCCTGAGCGCTGAAATCGCGCAACCACACGGCTACGGGCGCATCGTTCGCGACGGCGCGCAGATCTGCTCAATTGTAGAGGAAAAAGACGCCAGCGCAGAACAAAAAAAGATTTGTGAAATCAATACCGGAATTTTTGCCCTTCAGGCGCCAGTTGCCGCAACCCTGCTCGAACAGTTGGATAACAATAATGCCCAACAGGAATACTACATTACCGACATTGTAGCACTCGCGACTAAGCAGGGGCTGGTGGTATGTTCAGCCAT
>JAQUDG010000144.1 GCA_028685815.1 Desulfuromonas sp. | reverse complement strand
TTAGTGTCGTTGCAATCCTCAGCACAATGAAGGGTGGATATTTCGTCGAGAACCGTATCGCAGCGCTTAAAGATGCTGAGCTCAAGGATGAAGCCGTTAAGGCACTATCATCCATGGTGATGATCTATGATGCTTTCGACGAAGTGTTTGAGCTCTCCAAGAGCAATGCAGCAGCTAAGCAAGTAGTAGAGTCTTGGGCTGCGGCCGAATGGTTTACCTCCAAGCCTGAGTTTCCTGCGAGCGTAACCGTCAAGGTGTTCAAGGTTGACGGCGAAATCAATACCGATGACTTCTCCCCTGCAGGCGATGCTTGGAGTCGTCCAGACATTCCGTTGCATGCACTGGCTATGGGTAAAACTCGCTTTCCCGCAGGGAATGTTGAGATCGCCAAATGGCGCGCTGAAGGCAACACTGTAGCGTTTGTTGGTGATGTAGTTGGTACTGGTTCATCACGGAAGTCAGCGTGCAACTCGGTACTATGGCACATCGGTGAAGATATTCCTGCGGTACCCAATAAGCGCCGCGCTGGGGTTATCATTGGTGGCGTTATCGCGCCTATCTTCTTCAATACAGCGCAAGATTCCGGCGCGCTGCCCCTGCGTATGGATGTCTCCAAGTTCAACCACGGCGACCTCATCACCATCAACACCAAAGATGGCAAAGTAACTGACGCTAGCGGTAAAGAGCTCACTACCTTTGATATCTCTCCGCTCACCGTGCGCGACGAATACCGTGCTGGTGGACGTACCCCGCTGATTATTGGACGGAAGCTCACTGAGCGTGCGTGTAAGGCGCTGGGTAAGCCGGCTCCCACCATGTTTATTGAGCCACACAATCCGAA
Organism: Desulfuromonas sp.; assembly: GCA_028685815.1. Taxonomy (GTDB): domain Bacteria; phylum Desulfobacterota; class Desulfuromonadia; order Desulfuromonadales; family Desulfuromonadaceae; genus JAIVHC01. The sequence goes on along the minus strand of JAQUDG010000144.1, from coordinate 4,463 downwards.
GTCTAAACCAGGGCAGGGCTTCAGCCTGGCGCAGAAAATGGTTGGTAAGGCTTGTGGCGTCGCAGGAGTTATGCCTGGTTCAGCATGTGAGCCTAAAATGACCACCGTTGGTTCCCAAGACACCACCGGTCCTATGACCGCCGATGAGATCAAAGAACTGGCGTGCCTGAAGTTTCAAGCGCCGATGTTCATGCAGTCATTCTGCCATACCGCTGCGTATCCGAAGCCGGCAGACGTTAAAATGCACAACACCCTGCCGTCGTTTATCTCTGAGCGTGGTGGTGTAGCGTTGCGTCCTGGTGACGGGGTTATTCACAGCTGGTTGAACCGCCTGCTCCTGCCTGATACCGTTGGCACCGGTGGTGACTCTCACACCCGTTTCCCCATCGGCATCAGCTTCCCCGCTGGTTCTGGTCTGATCGCCTTTGCTGGTGCCCTTGGTTTCATGCCGTTGGATATGCCTGAATCAGTGCTTGTGCGCTTCAAAGGTAAGCTCAACGAAGGGATCACCCTGCGTGATGCGGTTAATGCTATCCCTTATTATGCTATTAAGCAGGGGTTGTTGACTGTACCTAAGAAAAACAAGATCAACGCATTCAATGGTCGCATTCTGGAAATGGAAGGGCTGCCTGATCTTTCTGTAGAGCAAGCTTTCGAGCTTACTGACGCCGCTGCCGAGCGTAGTGCCGCCGCTGGTTGCATCCAGCTCTCGGAAGAATCTGTGTGCAAGTACCTGCGCTCCAATATCGCCTTGATGGAGAGCATGATCAAGGACGGTTATCAGGATGCTGATACCCTGCGTAATCGCATCGCTGCAGTTAAAGAATGGCTCAAGGATCCCAAACTGCTGCGTGCTGACAGTAATGCTGAGTACGCTGAGGTGCTGGAAATTGACCTCTCCGATATCACCGAGCCGATTCTGGCATGCCCCAACGACCCGGATGATGTGAAGTTGCTGTCTGAAGTTCAAGGCACCAAGATCCAGGATATCTTCATCGGTTCCTGTATGACCAATATCGGTCACTTCCGCGCCGCTGCTAAGATTTGGGAAGGGCATAAATTCAATCCAAATCATCGTATCTGGATTTGCCCGCCGACCCGTATGGATCAGGCTAAACTCAAGGATGAAGCGAGTTTCGCCACCTTTAACCAGGTAGGCGCGCGCATTGAAACCCCGGGCTGCTCTTTGTGCATGGGCAACCAAGCACGTGTACCTGCGGGAGTGAATATGTACTCCACCTCTACACGTAACTTCGACGATCGTATCGGTGATGGTGCCCAAGTGTACCTCGGTAGTGCCGAGCTCGGCGCCGTAACCGCACTCAAAGGTGAGCTGCCGACTCCGGCAGAGTACCTAGCCGTATATAAAGAGAAGGTAGCGCCGTTTAAGGAAGAGGTTTACGACTACCTGCAGTTTGACGAACTGGGTGAGTTTGACGCAGTGTACAAACGCTGCGACATCTAAACCACAGCAGGCTAAATAAAAAAGGCCGCTTCTTCTGGGAGCGGCCTTTTTTTATGCTTAACGCTGTGTTTTACCCATCTTTCGCATCCATTCCATCCTACCTCAGAAGACCAAATTATAAGGAGTGCCGTGAAGATAGCGCTACTTGAACCATTTATGACCGGCTCCCACGCGAGCTGGGCCAATGGCTATGCAACTCACAGTCGCCACACGGTAGAGATTTACAGCCTAGAGGGGAAATACTGGAAATGGCGCATGCACGGCGGCGCTGTTAGCTTGGCGCGTCAGTTTCGTGCGCGCGGCTTCAGTCCCGATCTGCTGCTGGCCACAGATATGCTCGACCTAACCACCTTTTTGGCCTTGACCAGAGACCTGACCGCTGGATTGCCGTGTGCACTTTACTTTCACGAAAATCAACTCAGCTATCCGTGGTCTCCTGACGACGCCGATCCTGTGCTGCAACGTGACGCCCACTACTGTTTTATCAATTACACTTCGGCACTTGCGGCAGATCTGGTGGGTTTTAATTCAACCTATCATCGGCGTGATTTTTTGACCCGATTGCCTGCGTTTCTAAATAATTTCCCTGACAATTGTGAGCCAGATACGGTTGTGCAAATCGGCGCTAAAAGTATCACCCTCCCTTTAGGTTTAGATTTAGATGCCTTGGAACGCGCTCGGCCAGTCCTCACAGATTCAAGTCAAGACGCTGCCCCCCTCATTTTGTGGAATCACCGCTGGGAATACGACAAGAACCCCGAAGAGTTTTTTGGGGCATTGTTTGCGCTGCAGGAGCAAGGGATTGATTTTAAGCTCGCGGTGTTAGGTGAGGCGTATCGGCAGCAACCAGCTATTTTTGCTACGGCTCGGGAGCGTCTGCAAGATCATATTGTCCACTGGGGCTATGTTGAAACCTATGCTGAATATGCGGGGTGGTTGTGGCGGGCAAATATCCTGCCGGTGACTTCTATCCACGACTTTTTCGGTATCAGTGTAGTTGAGGCCATCTACTGCGGTTGCTTCCCCCTGTTGCCGCTGCGCCTTGCCTACCCAGAGCATGTGGATCCTGTACGCTATCCAGAGTGCTTCTATCAAGACTCCACTGATTTCGTTGCGGCCTTAGCCAAAATCTGCACATCAAACGTATGGCATGATTTCAGCGTAGATTCGGTTTGCGGCTATAACTGGGGCGAACTTGCTCCCCAATATGACGCTGTCTTCGCGACGTTAGTAGAGGGATAGCCCGTTTTGCCTCGCTTTTGGGTGGCTGCCGTCTCTTGACGTGCCAGGCCTGAGGCTGGAAAAGTGTCCGCCTTTTTTCATGGATGAATAGATGTAGGTTTGTTGAAAACCCGCAGCAGGTAGGGGGTCGGTTCAATCCCGGAAGCGTTTCGTCAGATCTGCGTACGCGTCAACGCGCCGATCGCGCAAAAACGGCCAAATGCGGCGCACGTCTTCCGCGCGGTGCAAGTCAATCTCGGTCAACACGATCTCCTCTTTTTCAGCTCCTGCCTGCGCGATGATCTCCCCCTGTGGTCCCGCTACAAAACTGTTTCCCCAGAATTGTGCTCCTGCGGTTATCCCACTTGGATCCGCCTCGAAGCCGATGCGATTAACCGCCGCGACATAGGTGCCGTTGGCTACGGCGTGGCTGCGCTGGATGGTGATCCAAGCATCAAGCTGACGCTGCTGTTCAGCGGAGGTGTCGGCGGAATCCCAGCCAATAGCAGTGGGATAGATGAGAATGTCGGCTCCCGCCAGAGCCATGAGGCGCGCCGCTTCTGGATACCACTGATCCCAGCAGATCAGCAGCCCAAGAGAGCCAACGCTGGTTTGGATTGGATTGAAGCCCAAATCGCCGGGGGTGAAATAGTATTTCTCGTTGTAACCGGGATCGTCGGGGATGTGCATTTTTCGGTATATTCCGGCAATGCTGCCGTCGGCTTCAAAAACCACGCCGGTATTGTGGTATAAACCTGGGGCGCGTTTTTCAAATAGGGAAGTTACCAACACCACCTGATTTTCTCGCGCCATCTGAGCAAGCTGTGCGGTGCTTGGTCCGGGGATGGATTCGGCTTTATCAAAGTATTCGGGTTTCTGATGCTGGCAAAAGTACAGATCATTGTGAAGTTCGATCAGCACCACCAAGCGCGCCCCCTTGCCGGCAGCCTGGCGGATAAGCTCGCCGCTGTGGCGCAGATTTGTATCCTTATCGGGGCCGCATTGCTGCTGAATAAGTGCAAGCTTCAACTTGTTCATGCCAAAGTCCCTTCAGGTAATTGCATGGTAAGGCAGTGCAGTGAGCCATGCTGTAGGATAACGCTGCTGCAGTCGATGCCGATGATTTCACGCCCAGGGAAGGCTGAGCCAATGATCCTAAGAGCCTCTGCATCGGCTGGGTCCGCATAGGTAGGAACCAGCACCGCGTCATTGATCACCAAAAAATTGGCATAGGTAGCTGGCAGGCGTTGCTGCTCGTGGTCGAAGACTGGTTGCGGCCAGGGGAGGGCGATCAGGTTATAGCTGTGCCCCTGCAAGGTTTTGAATTGCTTCAGCTCTTGCTCCATTGCCTGCATGGTCTCAAAATGCTCATCCGTCGGGTCGTCGCAGCGCACATACGCAATGGTGTCGTTCGGGCACAGGCGGGCGAGGGTATCGATATGTCCATCGGTGTCATCTCCAGCCAGAGCGCCGTGGTTGAGCCAGAGTATTTGGGCAACGCCGAGGGTGTTTTTGAGATGTCTTTCCAGCGTGGGTTTATCCAGATGTGGGTTGCGGTTCGGACTCATCAGGCACTCAGTCGTGGTGAGCAAGGTGCCCCTGCCATCCGATTCTATGCTTCCCCCTTCTAGGATTATCCCCTGCGTTAGGAGGGGCACTTTCCACGCTCCTGCCGCCTCCAGATTCTTATTGATTTGATTGTCCAGATCAGCCGCAAACTTCAGTCCCCAGCCGTTAAAACCGAAATCCAGCAGGTGCAGTTTAGCGTTAATCTCCA
>JAQUDG010000035.1 GCA_028685815.1 Desulfuromonas sp. | reverse complement strand
CGCGCCGGGGCCGTAACATGGTGCGCATCATTGGCAGCGCCCCAGCCGCGCACATATCCCAACACCGGGCGCCCAAGGCTGCGCGCGCGCGCTGCGCGCATCAGGACGATGGCGACTCCAGCTTCCACCAGAGTCAGCCCCCGTCGCTGTTGGTCGAAAGGACGGCAAGGCTCAGGGGATAACGCCTGGAGCGCCGAAAACCCAGAGAATACAAACTCACTCAACAGATCTGCCGCATACACCAGCACCACTTCGGCATTTCCGTGTGCAATCATGGCGGCGGCGCGCGCCAATGCCAGGGTAGAGGAGGCACAGGCCGCGTTGATATTCCAGCCGCTATCCGCAACCCCAAAGCGGTGAGAAATCTTCGTCAGCAGCGGCTCAAACAACACCTGCTGCGGCAGTGCTGCCGCATGACGACGGGCGGCGCTGAGGCAGTCAATCTCCCCCTTGGTCGAGGCGACCAACAGACGGGTGTCCGCCGGCAACTGCTCAAGCTGCAGCGCGACTCGTTCCAGAATAGTATCGAGGGCAGAATTTTGCTCAGGCGTTTGCGCTGGCTCGACCCCTTCGATGCAGGCTCCATAGCTGGAGATATAGTTCTCGCACTCGAAACGTGTCAGTGGGGCTATGCCGCTGCGACCCTGGAGTAAACCATTCCAGAGGGCATCGACTCCATCTCCTAAAGCGGTGACGGTGGCGCACGCTGTAATTGCTACTCCGTACATCTATCCCCCAGAAATTCTCCTGCACGCCAACGTTCGCGAAAATCCGCATAGAACGGCGGCGGCAGCATCAGCACCTGATTTTCAGAGTCAAGCAATAACTGCACTGAATACCCCGTGGTGGTGATGAGCCCTTCAGCATTGCGCAGAATAAACTCATGATTCAGGCGCATCGCATCGGACCAATGCAGCACCGCCTCGATGGTAAACCGATCCCCAAACCGTAGCGGTAATTTATAATCCGCATGCATCTGCTTAATCGGTGCGGCAATTCCCCGGGCATAAAAATCCATATACCCGATGCCATGGTTTTCCCCCAGAAGGACACGCCCATCCTCAAAATAGCTTGGATAACGCCCATGCCATACGATCCCCAACGCATCAACCTCTTCGAAGCGCACGACCCGCTCTACGCAACAGCGCAACGGTGGCGGAGCATCGGCAGAATGCTTAAAATATGCTTTAGCCATCCTGATTTGCCTCTGCAACAAACACCAGCAGCATACTTGCGGCACGCTGCCCTTGCGTCATCATGGTTGTGCTGCAGCGCCACTGCGCCCCCCTTCGATGCCACACGATCTCAACGGAAACATCTTCCTCCGGCCCAATCTGGCGGATAAATTTGGACTTCACCACCCCAGAAAATCTTGCCTCAGGTGGTAATGCCTGGGTCGCCAGCATCTGCGCCAACAGGGTCTGGAGCATCGCTGGCAACACGGGAAAATCGGGGAAATGGCCGCTGAATCCAGTGAACTCAGGGGCAAACCTGAAGCTGCGCTGCGCGTGCCCACTCTCTTCTATGGCTGAGGGTGAGATTTCAGCTGCCCCTAGGGCAGCCTGTTCTATTTCAGTGCGGATAGTGTTCATATTTCCTCCCTAGCCTCGTTGAGAGTGAGGGTGAGTTTCATCCGATGTTGTGGGTTATGTAAAATTATCTGTGTGGGCAGAACCACCCTTACAACCTCATTAGCATCATTAGTTGCTTCAGCCGTTTCAGTCGCTCTGGCCACGTTGCGGTAGTGGTTATACACCACCTGCCACTCTGCGCCGCTACCCTGCATATGGGTGCGGCGTAGCTGAGCGTCACAATCAAAGGTAAATTCTAGCTTAGTGTCTGGTGTTTTGCGTAGCAAACACTGATAATAGCCGCGCTGTTCCAACTCATCGTCAAGCTGTGGCACTGGAGCGAGAAACATCCGGCGCAGACTGGAGCCGACCCCTTGGGCAAAACCCTTGGTCTCGTGCACCTGTGGGACTGCGCGCAGCAATTCCTGCGTATGCATATCCACATGTAGGTCAAACACTACCAGCCCCATTTCATTGAGAGCGACCAAGCGCGCCTCGCGTTTTTTAAGGTCAAGGCGCAAGAAACCTTCGAGAGCGATCTTACGCGTGCCAATCTCAAGCAATGCGCTCTGACGTAGACGCCAGATCTGTTCCCCGTTGAGCCAGTGGTTTTGCACCAACTCGGGGGCGGAAGCTGTCGCACGGCAAGTGGTGCGCATCTCCAGCGGCGGGGGCAGCGGAGCACAGCTGCTCAACAACAGCACTAACATTATCCAGCTCAGCGTGCGCATCTTCTCTCCTCAGATGTAGAGGTGGTGCGTCCTCGCAACGCTGGAATCACCAGCACTGCGGCTGGCACTGCAGCGCCGATCCCAAGCACCACCGTCACCCCGATGGAGTACAATGCCGGATGCTGGGCGAGCACTAGCACCCCAAAGCCGATCAAGGTAGTGACCCCAGAGAGCATAATGGCACGGGTTGTGGCTAGACTTACCCGTTCCTGCCCTTGGCACACCATAAAAATACCGTAATCCACCCCAAGGCCAATGATAAGGATTGAGGCGACTACATTAAATAGATTCAGCTCTAGGCCAAGCCAGCCCATACCACCGTACATCGCCACCAGCCCAGTAAATACCGGCACTAGGGCTAAAAGCACCCGCAGCGGATGGCGGAACAACAGCGTCAGAAGCAACAGCACCGCTATTCCGGCACCACTGATGAAACGCTTGAAGTCGGAGCCAATCGCAGCAGCCAGTTGGACCCCAAACCGACTCTGGGATACCAGGGTAACGCCGGGCATCCCTTCCAGCACTGGAGTTAAGGCCGCAACCAGTTTGGGGCTATCCGGCACCAAGGTCAGCACCTTGTAGCCTGGTGCATCTGTAGCTACATCTGTCAGAATGAGGGCATCGAGCATCTGCCCCAGCCCCCACTTGCGCACTTGGGTGGTATCTAGTATCGGCGGCGGGGTCTGCATGCGCTCCCAAAATGGCGCAAATGCCCCCGGCGCAAAGCCCTGTCTTGCTGCCTGCTGTTCTAGCTCGGATTTAGCCGGAACAAGGTGCAACTGCCAGAACGCATCCCAACTCTGCAGGCGCGCATTCTGGGTGCGGGCAGAACCCAGTAGCGGAGCCACACTCACCGCAGTTGCACTCAACCCCCGCTCCTGCAACACCTGCCACACCTGTTCGTTACGCTGCAGAGCCAGTTCCAATTCCGGCGCGGCGGCAAAGATCAGGGCGCGCCCGCGCATATCGCCCCAGTTGTGCGCCAACTGTTGTTCTGCTTTAAGCAATGCTGGTGACATATAACTGAGCTGGCGCAAGGATCCGTTGATGTGCAGATTCGGCACCTGCCATGCCCCTGCAGCCATTCCGCCGAGCCATAACGCAATCACTCCGGCCCGCACCCAGGGTCGATGCAGACCCGAACGCTTTTGTATGCGCGCACCTGTCTGCTGCGCGCTGTGCGAGGTGATAAAATGGGGCAATACCAGCAGCGCCAGCAGTAACGCCAGCCCAATCCCGCTGATGGCAAACACCGCCAGTTGGCGCTGACCGGGCAGATCTGAACCCAGCAACAGTGAAAACGCCGCCATAGTGGTAAACGCACCGAAACTCACCGGACGCGCCACCGCCTGCAAGCGGGTTGGAACTGGGCCATCACCGTGGCGCAGCGCGAAATACACATGCAGGGCAAAATCTATGGTGATCCCTAGCAGTACGGCGCCAAATCCCAGTGTAATACCGGAAATGGTGCCGAACACCCCCGCCGTAATCTGAATCGCCCCCAGCATCGCCAGCAGCGGGAGCAGATATACCGCCAGAGCACGCACCGAGCGCAGTACCAAGGCAAACACCAGCAGAATCCCCAGCGCGGAAAGCAGCAGCACTCGCTGCACATCAGCCTCAATAACGTTGGCGTTGGCCAGGGTATAGACGTGAGCACTGACCATATCCGCCTTCACTTCTGGCGGCAGTACACGGCAGGCCTGCAAAAAAGCCTGTTCCAGCTGGCGCGCTCCAGCGGAGTCGGTTATCTCCACCGCGGTATCAGCCAGAATAAGGGTGCTGCGCCCATCACTGCTGAAAAAATGTCCCTGGCGCACCTCCACCCGTGGGATAGGATTCAGATGCTGCAGCTTCACCAGCGCAAGTGCATCAAAGTCCAGCGGATCTTGTTGAAGCTGGTGCTTCAGCATTATCCCCTGCGGTTGCATGAGTTGATCCACCGCACGTGCCAGAGAGTGTTCCAGCTGTGGAGGCTGCAGGCGCTGCTCCACCTGCGCCAAATCTTCTGGGGTGGCGAGGCGGGGCAGATAGGTTCCTAAGTCTCGCAGCATCCCCATGCCACCAAACTGCGCCGGGCTACTGACAGGATTAAGAAACAACGGCGGTAACAGCGCGGCACATAGTTCGGTGGTTGCGTGCGCCAACACGCGTTCGCTTGTGGCCGCCTCCACCCCGGGGCGCAGTTGTACATGGATCACCACCTTGCGCGCAAACGGTGCCTGTTGCAGCAGAGCAAAATCGCGCGCCACCGTAGATGCCCCATCCGGCAGCATCGCGGCGATGTTTTCCTCTATCTTCAGGGTACGCAGATTGAACAGCGCCAGCATAACCCCCAGAATCAGGAGTAGAAGCAGCCAGCCGCGCTTGCCTTGAAGCCGTTGATACAGGCGCCCGACAAGCTGCATTAAAACTTCGGAGCCTCAAACGCCGTTGATGACAGGGGCGCATTCACCTGCACTGCGGAGAAAATCATGCGGGTATGATCGCCTCCCTGCTCGTACATCACAACTTCGGCCACATGGCTTCGATCTGGTGCGAACTCAATACGCAATGACTCGATCATTTGCGCCTCGCCCGGATCCAATGGGAGCAGACGCAAAATCACCGGCTGTGCACAGATCAGCTCCATGCCATAGCGTTTATTCAGCCAGTCCAGATCAACCCGAGCCCAAGCCAAAAGCTGCTGTGACACCATCCCCATAATCGGATCAGCAGAGACGTTGAAAGCGCCTACTTCTTTGCTCAGGGCATTCCAGCGTGTGCCAGCCTCACCTTGCAACACAAAACCTGAGGCCACCGGCTTCAGCATCTCCCAGCGCAGCTTGTCGGGACGCGCGAAGACAAAACGCCCTGTCGAACGCAGGGTTTCCGCGAACATCGCCAGATGTTTTTCCTGCAGGATATCACTCTGGAGGGTCTCCACCCCCTGCGCCGCGAGTCTGAGCTCTTGCTGTACCGCCGCCAGCGTGACGGGGATCTGGGTCTCCGCGCTGCTGTTCGAGACGCAACCCAGCGTGGCCAGAACTAGAATGAGTAGATAGCGGGTCGCCTGTTTCGCTTTACGGTGGGCCATCTTGACTACGCCTATTCTACCCATATCTTGATTTCCGCCTGCGCCACCAGAACCTCGCCACAGTAGGCGTGCCCCTGTGCCACCGCGAAATGATCCAGATTCGCGATGGTTTCAATGGTTATCCGCAGCTCGTCACCGGCCCTGACCGCAGCATGAGAGTGAAAGTCCTTCACTCCGGTTAAAAAACCGCGCCGTACAGGGAGTCCTGCCTTCTTATCCACATAACCTTTGAGGGCGGCATAGCTCTGCGCCATAATTTCGATCAGAGCAACCTCTTCCAGCGTTCCGTCTGCGCTAAGCATGGGGTTATCCTGCCGAATACATGCAGTGGCCACGCCATCATCCGTGTTAACTTCGGTGAGGGTATCCACCAACCGCATGGGGAGACGATGGGGCACCAGATCTTCAGCTGCAACAGGTAACTGCATAATTTTTACTCCGCAAAATAAACCGACAGATCATCAAACAGCTGGCTAGAAAACAACAGCTTCCGAAAGCGCACCAGATCATCGTGAAAAATGCCGCTATTATCGTATTGGACAAAATCGCGCAGCAGAATGTTATATATTTTACCCGTGGCAAGTCCCAATCCCTCTGCATTGCGGAATGACAGCGCTTGCATGTTTGCCAGAATTTCTAACGTCAGGATATGCTTGGCGTTACTGACCGACCTAAACGCCTTGCGCGCGGCAACGGTGCCCATGCTGACCACATCTTGGTTGGAGGCGTTGCAGCTGATGGTGTTGATACTTACCGGCCCGGCGAGCTGGCGGTTTTCTGCCGTGGTCGAAGTAGACAGGTACTGCGCCCCCATAAATCCCATGGTCAGACCCTTGGTTCCGGGGATCAGGAACTCCGGCAGCCCTTCATTGATGCTGCGATCTAAGTATTTATTGGTGCGCCGTTCAGATAGGTTGCACATAGTGGAGATGGCGATACACAGCATATCCATAGCAAAACTAATGCTCTGCCCATGAAAGTTGCCCCCGTGGATAATCTTTTTCTTCTCTGGAATGACGATGGGATTATCGTTAGAGGAGTTGGCTTCGGTCACCACCACGATTTCCGCCTGTTCCACCGCCTCCGCCACAGGCGCTAGCACCTGAGGGGTGCAACGCACGGAATATACATCCTGCACATTGATACTGGTTTCGAACACCGGTCCGGCGCAAGACTGCTGGCGAATGCGCTCATGCATCTCCGAACGCAGGGTGATATTGGCCGAACCGCGATACAACTTGCGGATAAGGGCAGCAACCTCCACCTGACCGCGATGCGGTTTAACCAGATGCAGGTCTTCGTCAAAGGCATCATCAATCCCGCCGAAGATCTCGAGAGCGAAGGCCCCGGTAACGCAGCTCAAATTCAACAGCTTGCGCGCCCCGAACAGCGCAAAGGCCGCCAAGGCAGTCATAGCGCTGGTACCGTTCATCAGCGCGATGCCCTCTTTAAAACTCAAACGGATGGGGGCACGTTCCAGTTCCGCATAGATGTCGGTGGCGGGGCGCAATTCACCCTTGTAGTACATTTGCCCTTCCCCAATGATGGCAAGAGACAGATGCGCCAGATGGATCAGATCACCGGACGCTCCGACACTACCGTTTTCGGGAATATATGCAGCAATACGCGTATTTATCATCCATTGCATATGCTCGAGCAGTTCAATGCGCACGCCGCTGTAGCCCTTGACCAAGGTATTGAGGCGGACCACCATCACCGCGATGGAGATATAATCTTTCAGCGGATGGCCCAGTCCGGCGGCGTGGCTACGGATAAGGTTGATCTGTAACTGTTCGATCTGGTCGTCCTCGATGATCTTGTTGCACATGGGACCAAACGAGGTATTTACTCCGTAAATAACCCGACGCGCGGCAACCTCTCCGGCGAGAAAATCTCGGCTGGCCTGACAGCGCTTCAGTGCCTCCGGATCAAGGGCAACCTGTTTATCCCCAACGCCGATGGCGACAATATCGTTAATGCTGAGGTCGTTACCATTGAGAATTACGGTTTTTGCTGTGTTTGATACATTCATTCTTTTTTCTTTCTATATGGTTGTATCGCTACGATAGTCAAAAAATGTTACCGGTTTACGTTTTTCTGGGCGCAGGATCATGCGCTGAATCTCCAGCGGGGAAACCAAAACCACTTCGGGCTTTACCCGAGTACACGCCCCAATTCTTCCCGCTATGAACTCCGCGCTCAGGGTAGAGTCGCGACATCCCACCACCACCCGGACACGATCACACAGGTCATAATCGTTGCGCACCTCAACATAGTGCCCCATTACCCCCTCGATTCCGGCCAAGGCGTTATCAATAGCCGCCGGAAACAGGGTCGTCCCACGACACTTGAGCATCTGCGCGCGGCGCCCGACAATCGGGCCCAGACGAGGGGTAAGACGTCCGCACAAGCACGGCTCGATGTGCATGCTGGCCATGTCTCCGGTGCGATAGCGCAGCAGGGGAGTAGCCTGATTCTGTAACGGAGTCGCCACCACCTCACCCACACACCCGTGCGGAACTGCATTACCCTCAGCATCGACAATTTCGACATAAACCAGTTCCGGCACCACGTGGCCTCCGCACGCGCTGGTACAATCAGTAAAAGCGGTAGCCATTTCGGTACTGGCGTAGGTTCCCAGAATCTGTGCGCCCCATTGTTGCTGCAACGCTTCTCCAAGGGGAGATAACTCCAGCGTCTGCTTGCGCACCGGTTCCCCGATACAGATAACCTTCTCGATTCCGAGTGCAGCCGGATCATCGCCCCGCTCCCGATATTGGCGTGCCAGTGTAAGAAGCAGGCTTGGCACCCCGATCAGCACATTGGGCCGTTGACGCCGAATAAGTTCGGCCACCAGCGCGGGCTGTCCCGATCCGGCACGGATGACCGTAGCGCCAAGACGCCGGAGCCCAAGGAAATACGCCAACCCCGCTATAAACACACGATCTAAAGCCGCTCCCACCAAAATTCGATCGGTGGCTTTAAGCCCCGCAGCGCGAAAAGACACGCATTCGTTGTACGCTAGGCGCTGTAGATCGTGCTCATTCTGCCACAGGGTAACCGGCTCTCCGGTAGTTCCGGAGGTCTCGCAAATATCCACAACTTCAGCTGGATCAACCGCCAGAAAATCGGGATTATGCGCGCCGAGTTCGCTCTTGGTGGTAAAAGGCAGTTCTGCCAGCTGAGCAAGGTTGGAAAAGTCCGCACTGTTAAAGCCAATTTTTCCAAACAGATTGCGGTAATAAGGTGAGTATTGTTCTAGATAGTGCAGATGCTGCTTAAGAAGATGCAGTTGAAGTGTCTGTTGTTCGGCTAGGCAGGCATAATCAAGTTGTCGCTGTTCGGTTGCAGTATTCATCACTTGTCCTCGGCACGCATGGTGGCAAGGGTTCGTGCCATCTGCTCCTTCACCTGCTTGCGCAGCAACATATGTCCGTCTACTTTGGAATAGGCGTGGGTCGGGATAGGCTCTAATGCGCGCAGACGGATGGTACAGGGATGAAACCATGTGCGCCCCGGAGGCAACAGACGCTCAGTCCCTTCGATACACAGCGGCACCAGCGGCACCCCGGACGCTACCGCAACCTTGAAGGCCCCGGCATAAAAACGCTGCAGCTCACCATCGCGGCTGCGATGCCCTTCGGGGAAGAACAGCACCGTGCCTCCTCTGGCGAAGGTACTCTTGCAGTCACTCAAGGTCTCCTCCCACGTGCTCCCCTCCACATCCAGATACCGCGCTAGACGCATAAAGCCGCTGTACCAGAACATCTTAAACGGCCACGAGCGCACCGCAAAGGTAACATCGTAACTGGGCAGCAATGCCATGCAGTAGGTATCAAAAAACGAGAGGTGATTTACCACAAACACACACGGCTTCCCCGCCTCAATCAGTCCTATGTTCTCACGCCGAAAGCGCACAAAGGGGGCCGTTAGCACTACCCATCCGCGTCCATAAATCCAGACAAATAGGCGCATCACCCTATCTGCCGGCATCCGCAGACACACTAGACAGAGGCCAAAGACAACAGGAAAGAACACAATCCCCGTAAGCGTCCAAAGCAGAAGAGCAGGGTAGCACCATAGATTCATTACGAAAATCAATGCGGTGCGTCTCAACGGCTAATCTGCTTCGATGTTTGGATCACAACATGCAATGCGCTGCTCCCGAACGGTGCTGGGGTTAAGTAGCTAAGCTCCCCTCTTGGGGTTAACTGCGGTGGGAGATCAACTGTTTTCGGCTACCTTGGTGAGAACGAATTGGTGGATATCCCCCAATGTGCGGATGGCGCGCACCGATTCCTCCTCGCGGATCTTGAATTTGAACGCACCTTCCAACACGATCACCATATCTACAGTATCCAAGCTGTCGAGCCCCAGATCTTCATAGATGTTGGCCTCGGGAGTCATCTCAGCGCGCTCTAATTCAAATTCTTCCGCCAGGCTGGAGTCAATCAGCTCTATAACTTCCTGCTCAGTCATGCGTGTAGCTCCTTAAAATTATGGTGCAGTTTATGCCACCCATAGCAAAATTGTTTTTCAGAACATATTTAGGGGAGATCTGCAAATTGCGCTGCAGTAAAGAAACGCCGCTGCACTGCGGATCAATAGTATGCAGATTTCTAGTCGCAGCGATTTCTCCGCGCCGCATCATAGCAACGGTTGCACCCAATTCAATCGCACCGCTCGCCGCTAGGGTATGGCCAAGGTGTCCCTTGAAACTGCTCACCGGAACCTTGTCTCCAAACAGCTGCGCCAGCGCTTGAACCTCGGCAATATCGCCCTGCATGGTGCTAGTGGCGTGAGCGTTGGCATATTCTAGCTCATGCGCTTCAATGCCCGCATCTTCAAGCGCAAGACGCATACAGGTGTACATGGCATTCACATCGGGATTAGCGATACTCGAGGTGTCAGAGGTGGTCGCAAACCCCACCACTTCCGCCAGAATAGGCGCCCCGCGTTGGAGTGCGCTCTTCTTGCTTTCCAGCAGCAGCACCCCGCTCCCTTCGCCACATACCACCCCATCGCGCGCAGCATCAAAGGGGCGCGACGCCTGCTGGGGGTCCTCATTGTAGGCAGTGGAGGCCGCATGTAAAATATCAAACGTTGCAACCGTAAGCGGGTGAAATTCATCTGCACCACCGCATAAAATCGCATCCTGACGTCCGAACGCGATCTGTTCGTAGGCGTAGCCCACCGCCTGACAACTAGTAGCGCAAGCAGAAGCGGGAGCCAATACCCGTCCGGTGATCCCCAGAGACTGGGCCACATTGGCGGCACAGGAGTGGCCCATAAGCTGAAAGAACAACCCAGAACGCATCCGCTCCAGACTGTGATCGGTAAAATAATCTGCAAAAAACCGTTCGCTTGTTTCAGTACTACCCAGGGTGGAACCGATAATAACCCCGGTACGCCCGTTAGCTAGATATTCTTCGGGGAATTCCCCCATCTCAAGCGCTTGCACGCTGGCCAGATACGCATACATGGACATCCGCGACATGGAACGCCGAAAGCGCCGCGGAATCTGTTTTGGGTCAATCCCGTCGACAAGTGCCGCAACGCGTGAGCGTAATCCACCCACGTGCTCCAACTCCGGCACATAGCGAACCCCTGATTCGCCGCGCAGCAACGCTGAGGTCAGGGTTTCAAGGCTGTGTCCCAGCGCAGAGATAACTCCGGCTCCGGTTATAACAACTGGCTCTAGCGCCATTTTCTCAACTCTCCTCGTAACAGATCATGCCCTAACATAGAGCCACACGTCATATAAGCCCCAACCAAGGCTCCGAGCAGTCCGGGCGCGGCTATGGCCTGTCCACTCAAATACAGCCCCGGCAGACGCGTAACCGCTTGTGGATTATACTGACCGGCAAAGCGCCCCACCCCGTAGATGGCTCCGGCGGGTGCCATAGAATAATCCTGCAGGGTCAACGGGGTAGACAAATCCACCTGTTCCAGGGATTCAAGTTCCGGACAGCAGGTACGGATTCTGTTGCAGATTGCCGCACCAATCTCTTTTTTCTTGCTTTCGTAGCCGTGCTTCCGCTGATGGGGCCCGCTCCAAAAAGGGGCAACTTCGCTATGCGCTGCCGGCACAATACCGATAACACCATGCCGAATTTTGCTCTCGCCATCTTCACTATCGCCTACGCCAGCATGTAGATGCTGCGGTGTTGCTGCCGCCAGAAACAAAGGGCGCTCTTCAACGTTCTGATCCAAACAGGAGTCAAACACACCTGTCCCCTGCTGGGAAAACAAGTTACACCCTTGTAGCACCTCTACTGGGTTCGTGCAGGCCGCAAATAACACATACGCCGAAGCGGTCTGCCGCAGACCTTGCAAACGCTTCAGGTACGCCGGACGCACCGCCCCAGCCGGTAGCATCTCCGGCAACAGCGCTGGGTTCATACTCGCAATGACTTCGGACGCCTGTATCTCGGCGCCATCGCTCAGGCATACCCCGCTGACTGTGCCAGCTTCGGATAGAATCTGGGTTACTTCAGCACCGCAACGCACCTCTACTCCGGCGGCAGCAAGCCGCTCTACGTAGGTTTGCACTACCGCGCCGCCACCGCCCCTAATACCATGAGCAGAATGATAATACGAGCCCGCCACCTGAGCATTCAAGCTTGCCAACGCCTGCGACGGCTCAATACCGTACAGCAGGCCATGCATGGACAGTAGCCCCTGCAGCTCTGGCCAGGGGGCAAAGCGGGCGAGCGCTTGGGCTACGGTAAGACCGTGAACCGAGGCATTAACCACCTCATTCAAGTCAAGGTCAAGATCCAAATACGGCACCGAACGCCAGCAGCGCTCGATATCATCCAAATACTCTTTTATATCCTTAGCAGCGCCTGGGAAGCGGGCAGAAAGCTGCATGCGGATATTTTCGAATCCGACCGGCAGGCATAGACGCTGCCCGGTGGTGCAGTTATGCAGACAATCGAAGCCGTCGGGATTAAACGGCGTAAGTTCCAGCCCAATATCCAGCCCAAGATAGCGCAGCAGCGGCCACAAAGGGCCATCGTCCCCTAGGCCGCCAACATAGTGGAAGCCACTGTCAAAAAACATCCCATTGCGCTTGAATCCCCGCAGCACCGGGGCCAGGCGCGGGTGCTGCTCCAGCACCACAACCTTTTTCCCGTGGCGCGCTAATATCAACGCGCAGCTGAGCCCAGAAACGCCCGCACCAATTACCGCCACATCGTAGCTAGAATTATTCAGCATGAAAATTTAAGCATAATTCAGTATCAACGCGGAATTGGTCCCACCGAAGCCGGCAGAATTACACAATACTTTGGTCGGTGCATATGGAAGGGTTTCTCGAATGATGTTGAGTCCTTGCGCATACTCACATGGACGCACAAAATTAATGTTGGGAGCTATAAAACCAGCTTGCGCCATCAGGGTGGCATACACCACCTGCGACGCCCCCGACATCCAGAGTTCGTGTCCAGTCATGGATTTCAAGGATGATACCGGTGGAGCTGTATCCGCAAAGATCCGTTTTATATTGACGGCTTCGGCAGCATCCCCAGCAATGGTGGAGGTAGCGTGCGCACAGATGTAGTCAATTTCTGCCGCTGCGATCCCACTTTGATCCAAAGCGGAACGCATGGCGCGACCGAGGCCTTCCTCCGTCGGCACTGAAAGCTGCGCACCGTCGGAAGAGAATCCGTAACCGAGCACTTCGCCCAAGATTACCGCGCCACGCTGCTGCGCCAGATCATAGCGCTCCAGCACAATGCTAGCCGCACCGCCACTAGGGACTAAACCATCGCGTCCGGCATCAAACGGGCGACATGCCGCTGCTGGATCCTGCATACGGGTGGAAAACGCCCCCAGTCCGTCGAAACTGCACATGGACTCCCAGTTTACTTCCTGCGCAGCGCCGCAGATTACCCGCTGCTGGCGCCCAAGGCGAATCAGGTCTGCTGCCTGTCCCACCGCATGCCCACCGCTAGAACAGGCAGAGCTCAGGGTCCAGCATGCGCCTTGGGTTTTCAGCAGGGTATTCAGATTCATAGTGACGGAAGAGGTCATGGAGCGAAACACCTGCCCGCTGCCAATAGCTTTGGTTTCGCGGCGGGCGCGCAACGCATCCACCTGTTCTATGGCGGCGATACAACTTGAGTCACAGCCATAAATCAGGCCGGTCTCTGCGTTTGCGATCTGTGTCTGACTCAACCCTGCCTGCTCCAGAGCATCCAGCGCCGTCGCGTACGCCCACAGCGCAAAATCTGGCATGGTTTTGCGCTGTTTGCGCGACAGAATGCCGCTATCTACCCCTTCAATCTTCCCTGTAAGGGCGCTACGAAAACCCATCTCCGCCCGCTGCGGATCTACAACAATGCCGGAACGCCCGGTGCGCAACGCTTCAACTACCGTAGCGCGCTCACTGCCTAAGCATGAAACAATTCCGACTCCGGTTATAGCGACTCTGTGCACGTGTCGTATCCTCTACTTAATAAGATGCGCTTCAAATATGCGCGCCACCGTTGACCGCAAACACCTGTCCGGTTATGTAACTTGCGCGCTCAGAACACAAAAATCCCACCATGGCGGCGACCTCTTCTGGCTGGCCGACCCGTCCAAGGGGGATTCTGGGTAGAACATGCTCAAGGGGGAAATCTTGTGTCATCTCGGTGGCGATAAACCCCGGAGATACCGCATTAACCAAGATATTGCGCCGTCCAACCTCCGCCGCAAGTGAACGCGTAGCACCGATTAACCCAGCCTTAGCCGCAGAATAATTGGTTTGCCCTGCCACCCCAGCCTCACCCGAAGTAGACACTATATTGATTATGCGCCCGCTACGCTTCTTCAACATCCGCGCAACCACTAAGCGGGTGACGTTGAAAAAACCGTTCAGATGTACCGCGATAACATCCTCCCAGTCCGATTGCCGCATCAATGCCATTATTCCATCACGCGCGTAGCCTGCATTATTCACCAGTACCGCTGGGGTTTGGGCTTGGAGCAATACTTCCAGTGCTGTTTCCGCCGCGCTAGAATCCGCTACATCAAAAGGCAACAAGGTGCACACACGTCCATAGCCTTCGACTTGCTGCGCGACGGCTTGCGCTCCAGCATGATCCGAACGATAGTTCAGCCATATATCATAGCCACACGCGGCCAGTTCCAGGGCAATCGCCGCCCCAATCCCCTTACTCGCGCCCGTAACCAGGGCAATCTGCTTCTGCATGGGTTAACATCCTTCAAAAGAGGCATTAGACTCTTAAATATTCGGCGAATACTAATGCGAATGTGGTTTTTTTTCAAGCTAAGAACAATTTTTTTCGGCATATGGTATTTGACAAATACTAATATTAACGCTAAGGAGAAAACTAGATAGGCCATTTATATAGATGGAGGTTGGTGCCTAAAAGGTAATCAAATATGACCTTATCAGGGGAACACAAACACGCTATACTGGTGCATTAGCTGCACTTTCGTGCAGTTTCAGTCGTCCATATCTGCAGCAATACCCTTAAATTACTAAGACAACCCAGAATCCTCGAATGATTAAAGAAGAGGGAGTTCGAATGCAACTACCAGAAATACAGGTGATGCGCACCGACCTGCAACATTTGCAAACCATCCTGGACAGTGTTTCCGATGGGGTGTTCACAGTGGATAACGATATGTGCATCACCTTATTCAACCGTGGAGCGGAAAACATCACCGGCGTTCCGCGCGAAAAAGCGCTAGGACAACCCTGTTGCGAGATATTCCGCACCAATGCCTGTTTCAACAACTGCCCCCTGCGTCAGGCTATTGCCAGTTGCAAGAGTATCAACAATCGAGAAGTGACCATTCTGGACCAAAACAATCGGGAAATTCCAATTTCGGTAAATGCGGCGGTGCTGCTGAATCTCGAAGGCGAAGCTATTGGCGGAGTAGAGACCTTCCGAGATCTGTCTCAACTACGTGCATTAAGTGGAGAATTTCGTAAAAAATTCAGTTTTCAGGATATGATCAGCCGCAATCACAAGATGCAGCAACTGTTTGATATTATACCGGATGTGGCAGAGAGCGACGTAACCGTGCTGCTCCAAGGGGAGAGCGGTACCGGCAAGGAGTTGTTTGCGCGCGCCCTGCACAATCTGAGCGCACGCAAAGACGCTTCGCTAGTGGTGATAAATTGCGGCGCTCTGCCGGAACAACTACTGGAAGCTGAATTTTTTGGAGTGCGCAAAGGGGCGTATACGGGCGCTGCCATGGATCGACTTGGACGTTTAGCCAGCGCCGAAGGGGGGACGCTGTTCCTCGATGAGATTGGGGACTTACCCTTGTCTCTGCAGGTAAAACTGTTGCGGGTACTAGAAAACCGCGAATACCAGCCCCTGGGCAGTGATGAAACCAAGGTTGCCAATGTGCGTTTTATCACTGCAACCCATCATGATCTGGCAGAACTGGTGGAGCAAAAACGCTTCAGACGTGATTTGCTCTATCGCCTGAATATCGTCACCCTCAAGATTCCGCCCCTGAATGAGCGTCAGGAGGATATCCCCCTGCTCCTTGATATCAGTTTAGAACGCTTCTGCAAAAAACACGGCAAGAGAATCCACAGTTTCAGCCCCGACGCACTGGAACTGCTCTTAACCCATCAGTACATCGGCAACGTAAGGGAGCTGATAAATATTGTAGAACGTGCTGTCATCCTCTGTCGCGGTACCCAGATTGAACACCGACACCTGCCTCCAAGTGCTGAAAAAAACGACTCTCGTGCTGCTACTGCAGGAATCAGCGCGGCCGAACTCAAACAACTCCTACAGCGTTTTTCAGGCAAAAGATCCCAAATTGCCCACCACCTAGGTATTGACCGTACCACCTTGTGGCGTTGGCTCAAGAAACATAACCTCGGCTAAATAGCGTTGCACATGTTGCAGACACGTTGCAATACTCTGCAACGCCGCAAAACCATGCATACTACGGCAAGTCAGCATGATCCCCTCTGTCTACACGTTGCACATGCAACACATTCACACCTAGCCCCCAAACTCGCAATCGTCTCAATACGCTGTAGATGCTCGCTTTTCTCGCAAACGCACCCCTTGGCACAAGTCGTGCAGCGGTTTATCCCACATGAGCTCAAAAACGGTACACATAGCTATCCCCTGTTACGATAGCCGAGTTTTCCCACGCTTCGATGGTGCGAGCACGTTCTGTGTGTTCGATGCAGATTTCGACTCCGGCACATACTCCTTCAAAGAGGAGCGGGTTTGCCCACAAGGAGAAGACACCTGCACCTGGCTCGCGCAACAGCACATCAATGGTGTTGTCTGCTCTGGGATCCAACGTGAATACCAGATTAAACTTGATCGCCTGGGAATATGGTTGGTATGGGGCGTGTCTGGTCCGCTCACGCAGGCCATTAGTCAATGCCTGCGCCAACCCCCAGAAAAGGTTGCGACCGAATTTTCTTTCTTAAAAGATGCTGAAGTCTGAGGAGTTTTTTTATTATCGCACTCCCCATGTTATGAAATTTCCGCCGCTCCTGATTGAGGTGGATTTGTTATGCAGGAATCTGCACCGCGATATATTGTTATGCGATGAAATGGATACGGCAGGGCTGATGTTATTTGTTATGTAATGTTTATGCTATTCCAGCCCTGCCGCTAATCTTTTCTCTGACCCCTCCAACTTCAGCGCCTTTAAGTAACTGCCCGACCCCTGTCTGGTTGTATTTGTATTTATACCTGTTGCAATGTACTATCTGTTTTCTGTAACCCGCTATACATATGCACAATCCATATGTTGTAGCGGGTTTTTTTTGATATTTTTACCTAAACTCGCTTGGTTCAAGCTCTCAGCACAATATATCTGGATGGGAAGGAATAATAATGCTCAAAACTCTGGAACTTCTACGTAAGCGGCGCAGTATCCGCCAATTTACCCCTGAACCCCTTACCTCAGCGCAGATGGAGTGCCTACAGGAGATCGCCTTGCGCTCCCCCTCGTCGCGCGCGCTGACACCGTGGCATTTTGTTTTTGTTACCGACACAGACACTTTACACGCGTTGGGGCAGGCGAAAGCCCATGGATGTGCCTTTCTGCAACAATGCGCCCTTGCCGTGGTTCTCTGCGCCGATCCACAGCGCAGCGATGTATGGATCGAAGATTGTTCTCTGGCGGCGACCCTGCTTCACCTTGGCGCAACCGACATGGGTCTGGGCAGCTGCTGGGTTCAGATAAGAGAGCGGCAACACGATGAAAAAACCGATTCAGAGACCTATGTGCGTTCAGTGTTGAAGATACCCGCACAGATGCGGGTCCACGCCATCATCGGGATAGGCAACCCCGCGGAAGAAAAGCATGGGCACACAGCGGATACATTGCCTGCGGAACGCATTCACCTGGACCAGTTTGACCCCCAACGCCTGCTGCCGACATCCTGATTAAAATAGGTACATGATGCTTACCGCGCTGAAACCATATATTCCTTTTCTGCTGCCGCCCCTGCTGGGGGCACTGATCGGCTATGTCACCAACTACGTAGCGATCCGCATGCTATTCCGCCCCCTGCGCCCTTGGTACATTTGGGGGGTGCGAGTCCCTATGACTCCAGGCATCATTCCATCCCGGCGCGAAGATTTAGCGCGTAAGATGGGACTGATGGTGGGGGAACACCTCCTCACCTCCGCAGATGTAGGGGGCACCCTGGACAAACCGGAATTCCGTACCAAGGTGCATGAGGCGCTAGCACAGAAGATGGATACCTTCATGCAAAGCCCTCTCGGAGCACCCATCACCCTTGTGCCCCGCCGCCTGCAGCGCCGCCTCGCCGTTCTTCTCGGACATATCAGCTCTAAGGCAGGTGGCAAAATTGGCGCTATAATTCAGTCTGCCATTTTTGCGCAACGCATAGAAAAACTAAGCACTCAGGCAGTAGAGCATTTGCTGGGACGCGAACTACGTCAAGTTCTTGGGCCAAAGCACTATCGCCAATTACGCGATAACAGCGCTACAATTTTGAACCAGTGGTTACACCAGCCAGAAACCAGAAGCCAGATGGAACGCTGGCTTGATACTCAGCTCGACCGAGTGCTGCAAAGCGACAAAAGTCTCAACGATGTGCTCCCTGCGGATCTCAAAACCATGCTGGCAGAAAAAATTAAGGCGCAGATTCCGAGTTTAGGCACCGAGCTGATACGCGCAATGCGCAGCGGTACAAACCGCACCCAGCTTGAGCAGATGGCGCGTGACGGCGTGGACACCCTCATCAATTCGGTGGAAGGGTTAGCGGCGCTGGTGGGGGCACTGTTTGATATAAACATAATCTACAAGCGCCTGCCGGAGTTCATCGACACAGCGCTAGATAGCTTGGAAGAGTGGCTTCAGACCGAGACCGCGCAGGAGAGTATCGCGGCGGTGGCGCAGGCCCGAATGGAAGAGATATTACAACGGCCAGTGACAGAATGGATCGAAGGGTTAAGTTATGCAGAAGTAACTAAACTCAAACACCGCCTGGGCGCGGCGGCTTACACATTTCTTACCTCTGAAACAATCCAGACCCGCGCCTTGAGACTGCTAGACGCCGCCTTCAAAAACAACGCTAGGCGCACCCTCGGTGAGTTAAGTGCTCCATTCCTCGGTAATACTGGGCACGCGCGCGCCCAGCACCTTGGTATCGGAGTCAGTCGGCATATTCTCGACTACCTGCGCTCCACTACCTTTTCGCGCACTAGCAGCGTGTGGATGGAGCGTCAAGCGCGCCACATGGTGTACGAGCGCCCCTTGGGGATTCTGGCCGAATATATCCCCAGCGACGCGCGCGAAGAGCTATACCAAGGCTTGATGCGCCAGTTTATTCTAGTCCTGAAAAAAGAGCTCCCCCCGCTAGTCGAAGGGATAAATATCGCACGCATGGTCGAAGAAAAGGTCAACAACCTCGACATTCTCCAGGTTGAAGAGCTGTTGATGGGGATCATGCGGGAGCAGTTCCGTTATATCAATCTCTTCGGCGCACTGCTCGGCTTCCTTATTGGGATGCTGAACCTGATCTTGCTATACCTTTAAGTGCGTATGTAGCGGACAAGGCTCATTCGGCTGCAGCGTCATCCTGTTTACGCAACTCCATCCCTACCCAGCGCCGGGCGAACTGAAACGCCGTGCGTCCGCAACGCTTGCTTTTATCGTGTGACCACTTTAGCGCCGCATCTTCACATGCTTGTGTCCAAGGGAGGGCCCGTCCCAACTCGCTGCACAGACGTTGTATACACTGACGCACCACGTGCAGATACTGCTCCTGACTAAAGGAATCAAAGGAGATCCACAGCCCAAAACGATCCGACAGAGAACTTTTCTCCTCTATGCTCTCGGAGGCCCGAACCTCTCCACCTTTCATGTGATTACCCAGGTTGTCATAATCATACTGGGGAATGAGATAACGCCGGTTAGAGGTAACGTAGATGAGACAATTGGGCGGCGCTGAATACACGGAACCGTCAAGGGCGCTCTTCAATACTTTGTAGCTAAGTTCCCCAGCTTCAAACGAGAGATCATCGCAGAAGAGAATAAACCGATAGGGCTCACTCTTAATCTGAGCAAAAATATCGGGCAGATGCGGTAGGTCATCCTTATCCACCTGAATTACGCGCAACCCAACTGCGGAATACTCATGTAATAGAGCTCGAACTAGCGACGACTTGCCCGTGCCACGTGAGCCCCAAAGCAGTACATTGTTAGCCGGCAATCCCGCTACAAACTGCGCGGTATTGTCGGCCGCCAGGATTTTCTGTGCTTCTATCCCCAGCAGATCCTCGAGACGGGTTTGGGTTGTGTGCGGCAGCGCTTCGAGATACCCTGCCACCGTATGACTGCGCCAGCTGGCCGCGAGCGTGTTGCTCCAGTCCACTGGATCTGCCACTTGAGGTAAAATCTGCTCCACCGCCGCCAATACCCGCTTCATCTGCGCTATCAACTCTGCATCAAATTTCATATTCTCTTCTCGTTCTCCCTGCTTTTATGCTCTGTATTTTTATCACTTTGCCTGTAACCTGCGTGGCATCACAAGGCAATGCATCTGTAATTACTCAAGGTCAGACTCGTAGTTAAACGAGGTCGTAGCGGGAACTTTCCGCCCCATTTGATATGCGTCTAGAACCTTTTTCCCCTCCTGGCTGAATATCCCCAGATGGGACACATCAAGAATGGCGCCCCGACATCCCATAGCGGTGAGCTCGCGGAAGCGCTCGGCGATAGAAAAATCCTGCTCCGCGCTGAGCACTGTCAGTCCAGCGCTGGTGCGTACCTGATATTGATCCCCACGGTCAGAGACAAGCGGCTTATCTCCTTTTACCCCGGGAATGCGAATTCTAGATGTGAGCATAGCGACGCTGGAATACACCAGTGCCCGCAGCGGTAACACCTTGCTATGCGCCAAGACTGCCGCCATGTTGTTGGCATCATCCTCCATATAGAGCTCGCCGCTTTGCGCCCCGAGTTGGCGCCACGCCCGCGCCGCCTGGCTATTGAGGCAGAACAGGCGATAACTACCCTCCATCTTCACTTCAGGGTGTTTGCTGAACAGGCGAAAGTGACTGATGTTATTAAGGCGGAATTGGTTAAAACCAGCACCGATAAGATGGTGCACCGCTTGCTGCAGCCCTTCCCATTCACGGTCAAAGACAATAAAAGGGATATCCCACACCACATTTTTGCGCATCCGTGGTGACACTTTCCAGTGTCGATGCAACACCGCAGCGCTCAGGGGGACAATAATTCGATCCACTCCCGGAGTCTGGGCCGCGCGCATTTCGCGCAAATCCTTCACAATCAAGGAGGTATCCGGGGTGAAATCTTCCCCCTGCTCGGTTGCATGCAATCCTTCAAGGGCGCGGCGGCGCTGTTGATTACGCTGCCTAGTCACCTCTGCAGCTAAGTCGGTGCCCAGTTCGGCGTAAAAATCACGCCGGATTTGCTTGAGCTGCTTTGGCGGGATAATCACCACAGGTAGATTTTCGGCGCGCAGTTGCTCTAGGCGAAAAGGATATTCACCACTCTGTTCAAACACTTGGGTCAGGGTGGCAGCATCTAATGGGCTCTGCTCGGCGGGGAATGATTCAACCGCATAGGTGCGGGTCCACTCCAACCCGGCAATGCGGGCGTGCAGGGCTAGGCTGTTTTCCTGTAGTTGCACCTCTAGTTTCAGCGGCTGTGCCGGTGGCTTCACCTGCTGCAACCGGCGTCTGCACGCAGGATCACTCATGGAGAAAGCCTGTTGTGATGAAACCTTGTACACCGCATCACCAAGGCGGAAGCGATCCCGAAACGGGGTCTCCACACATACCAATCCCGGGCCCAAGGCGCTGGCCTTCCCCTTGGGAGCAAACAACTGTTTGAGGGTAAATGCCGTTCCGACTTGATCATTACGCGGCTGCACCCGAATCCGGTCGCCCAGACGTACCGTATCCCGACTTTTAAAACTCAGCCGGCCGCCATCTACACGGGTTACATCCCCCAGAAAGCGCCCGGTGGAACCGCGCCGCTGCGGAGTCGCCATATCGGCAGACTGCTCACCACCGAGGAAACCTTGAGTCGGAGTACGCCCGAACGAATGCTTGAGCAATTGGCGCGCCTTTTCACCAACGGCGGCGCGTTGTGCTGGCGCAGCATCCATCACCATCCGGTAAGCCCCCACCACATTGTGCACATATTCGGCGCTCTTCATTCGCCCTTCTATCTTGAAGCTGCTAACTCCGGCCTGCGCCAACTCTGGCAGCAAATCTATAACCGACAGGTCATTGGGAGAGAAGTAGTATCCGTGCTTGCCCCCGACACTGTAACGGCGGCGGCAAGGCTGGGCGCAGCGCCCACGATTTCCGCTCTTTCCTCCGAGGTAGGAGGAAAACATACACTGGCCAGAAAAGCTAAAACACATGGCGCCGTGGATAAAATGCTCCAACTGCATCCTGGTCTGGGAGCGGATATGGGTAATCTCTTCCAGACTGAGTTCACGCGCCAGCACCGCACGCTCGAAGCCCATCTGCTCCAGTTGCCTTACCCCCGCGGCGTTGTGCCCGTTCATCTGGGTAGAAGCGTGGAGTTCAATTTCGGGGAAATACTCCCGCGCTAGACGCCACACCGCCATATCTTGCAGAATTATTCCATCAGCGCGCGCCGCACTGACGGCAGCAAGCATCTCCACCA
>JAQUDG010000143.1 GCA_028685815.1 Desulfuromonas sp. | reverse complement strand
CCTTTCGACCAACAGCGACGGGGGCTGACTCTGGGGGAAGCTGGAGTCGCCATCGTCCTGATGCGCGCAGCGCGCGCGCGCAGCCTTGGGCGCCCGGTGTTGGGATATGTGCGCGGCTGGGGCGCTGCCAATGATGCGCACCATGTTACGGCCCCGGCGCGCGATGGTAACGGACTGATTAAGGCATGCAGCCAAGCACTGGCGCAGGCGGGAATTACTGCGGCGCAGGTGGCTGGCATAAACGCCCACGGCACCGGCACCATCTACAATGACGCCATGGAGCTGACGGCGTTTAATACCCTGTTCGGCACCCAAATCCCTCCGCTGCACGGTATCAAGGGGAGCATCGGCCATTGCCTTGGTGCCGCTGGCGCGGTTGAGGTTGCAGTGGGATGCCGAGCCCTGCAGGAGCAGTTGATTCCGCCAACGGTGGGCTGCGCGGATGCAGAGGAGGAAGCGCTGGGGCAAGTTATGGCCGAAGCGCAGCAACTTAGCGGAACCTACCTGTTGAGCTGCAATTCCGGGTTTGGGGGCATCAACGGCGCGCTGATATTGCAACGGGGGGAGTCATGAAGGCTTGGATCAACGGAATCGGCTATGTGAGCGCAGGCGGGTTTGGGGTCGGCCTTGGTACCGACCTCAGTGCCGGGAGTAAAATATTGCAGCCCGGAGACGTTGAGATCCCGCAACGCAAAGAGATTTTTAGTGGCCCTGATCGGCGCTATGGGCGTCTGGATCAATTTTCCCGTTTGGGGCTGGCAGCGCTGACCTTCTGTCTACGCGATGCTAAGCAAGAAGAATACACGCAGAAACGCGCTATTGGGATTGTGACCGCGAGCAGATACGGGTGCCTCCACACCGACTTGGACTACCTAGATACCATGCTGCCCGCTGGGGGAAAGTTCGCGAGTCCGAACCTGTTTGCGTATACGTTGCCTAACAGTTTTCTGGGCGAGGCGGCGCTCCGTTTTGGCCTGAGCGGAACGACCTTGGTGTTGAATCGCGCCGACCGCAGCGGTTTAGCCGCGCTGAGCTATGCGCTGGAAGAATTAACCTGGAGCGGGGAGTGCGTGGGGATTTGCGCCGGAGTTAGTGATTTGCCCCCAGTTCTGGAGCTGAAAGATCCGAGCGCGAGTTACGGCAGCGTGTTTTTCCTGTTGCAGAAAGCTCCATCAACGCACGGCACAACATACGGAACTCTGGAACTCGAAGATGGCCAACTCCGCTGTAACGCTACCAACGTAGCGACGCTGAGCGATGTGCTCCAGAGCTGTGCCTCGCAAAATATCCACTGAACTAGATTCGGCGTCGGAACGCGCGCTGCCGGAAAGAAACCGTAACTAACAAGGAGCTGTTGCCCCATGAAAATGGAACTCATCTACCCGCGCTGGCCGAAGCTCGAACGTCAGACCGAATTTCATCTGCCGCCACACGGGCCGGTAGTGTTTGCTGCGGCCCTTCCAGCTTGGGTCGAGGTTAAGTTTACCGATGAAAATCTGCAGCAGATAGATTTTGACGCCAGCTGCGATCTGGTCGCTATCTCCACTATGCTTACATCCCAGCTGCCGCGTGCTTTTGAGATTGCGCGTGAATTTCGCAGCCGGGGCAAGAAGGTGTTGTTCGGCGGCATTGCTACCATGCTCCATGCCGAGGAAGTGCAGTTGCATGCCGATTCTGTCTTTCTTGGAGAGGTGGAAGGGCGCATCGAACAGGTGCTGCAGGATTTTGAACGCGGCCAGCTGCAGCCGGTGTATGACTACATGCATAACCATCCGGATATCAACTTGGTGGGAACGGCGCGGCGCGAGATCCTGGATCGCGATTTGTACAATTACCGTGGGGTGCAGATGCTTGATCTGGTGCATGCCTCGCGCGGGTGCAAGTTTAACTGCTTCCCCTGCTGTACTGGTTATTTGGGGGGAAAACAGTTCCGCCCCCGCCCGGTGGATAAGGTGATTGAAGAGATGGAGGCGATTCAAAACAACCGCCTGTTTATCGTGGATAACTCTCTGGCGCAGGATAAACAGTGGCTTATTGATCTGTTTACCGAGATGATCCCACTGAAAAAGAAGTGGGTCTCTCACCCCATTCTTGATGATGACGAGGTGTTGAAGCTCGCGGCTGAAGCGGGGTCTTGGTACGTGTATCAGGCGATTTTTGATACCTCCGATACCATCCGCAATCGGGTCAAGCGCCTGAAGGATTACGGCATCGGAGTTGAGGGCACCATCATCTTGGGGACCGACGATCAGAGTGTGGATGACATCAAACGTTTGGTGGATTTCCTGATGGAGATAGAGCTTGATGTGGCGGAGTTCACCATCATGACCCCGTTCCCGAAATCGCCCATCCGCAAGCAGATGGAAGATGCTGGGCGCATTTTATCCAACGACTGGCTCAAATACACTGCCGATAAGGTGGTGTTTCAGCCCCTGCAAATGAGCCCAGATGAGTTGCAGGATATGTATACATATGCCTGGGATACGTTTAATGCCGATAGCGGGCATCAGCTCAAAATGGGGGAACTATTTAAGCAGGTTATCCGGCGGGAGATGGATGACGGCACCTATCACCGTTACAACCCGCGCAAGCGCCGCCTGTTTAACAAGGAGCAGGCGTGAGCCGGGTATTCTTTATCTCCAGCAATACCGCGACTGATCCCTATCCGGTTTATCCGCTGGGAATGGCGGTGGTATCGGGCGCGTTGGCGCAGGCTGGCCACGAAGTGCGTCAGTATGACTGGCTCGTGGCTGGCAATGATCTGACCCCGATGTTTGCTCAGCTGCAGGGGTTTGCCCCCGATTTGGTGGCGATCTCAATCCGCAACATTGACAATGTCGATTCGTTAAGCGGCGAAGATGCTTGGTATCTGCGCAACATAAAGGAGTTGGTTGCGGCGCTGCGCACCCAGATGCAGGTGCCGATAGCAGTGGGTGGCCCTGCTCTGACCATTATGCCCGAGGCGATTGCCGCCTATTTGGAGGTTGATCACGCGGTGGTGGGTGAGGGGGAACGTTCTATGCCGGCCCTGGTGGAAGCGCTGGCGGCGGGTAAAACTATGCCATGCGTTATTCAGCGGCGCGAGCCTCTTGGTGGAGACGATTTTGCCTCGCCGTTGTTTGAGCCCTCTCTGGTGCGCTACTATATTGAAAATAGTGGCATGTTGAATCTGCAGACCAAGCGCGGGTGTGCATATAGGTGTAGTTATTGTTCCTACCCTCATCTGGAAGGGAAAAGCTTTCGGGTGCGAAATCCGAGACTGGTGGTGGATGAACTGGAGCGGTTGCAACACGAACACGGCGTGGAACGGGTGTTCTTTACCGATTCGGTGTTCAACGATCCACAGGGGCATTATCTGGAACTGTGCGAAGAGATGATCCGGCGTGAAGTTGATGTCCAATGGGCCGCGTTCTTTCGCCCACAGGGGATGGGTCGCGCTGAGTTGGCACTGATGAAGCGGGCTGGACTGTATGCCCTCGAACTTGGAACCGATGCGGGGGCGGATAAAACCCTCGCCGGAATTAACAAGAACCTTACCTACGCGGATATCTTCGCGGTTAATCAAGCATGCCTCGACGAACATCTACCCGCAGCGCACTACGTGATGTTTGGTGGCCCAGATGAAGATGAGGGCACGGTGCGTGAGGCGCTTGGAAATATGGAGAAGCTGGGGGCATCGGTGGTGTTCGCTTTTTCCGGTATTCGCATCCATCCGGGGGCGCCACTGCATCAGCGCGCCATTGACGACGCCATTGTCGATGCAGAAACCTCGCTGCTGAAGCCGGTGTATTATTTTTCCCCCAGCGTAGACCACCATTGGATGGAGGCAGAGTTGACCCGGAGCTTCGCAGGGCACAAAACGCGGATATTCCCTCCGGCGGAAGGGCTCAAACGCGTTGCGGTTATGAATGGGTTCGGCTTTCGCGGTCTACTCTGGGATAAGCTGGTGCGTTTTCCCAAGGTGTAATTTATTCGGCAGGACAAATATCCATGCATACCCTAAACACCCAAAATGTGGTGCTGCTCCATCCGTTAGGTTACAAGGTTGAGGATGCACGCCATGATATCTCGCGCAAGGCCAACATCATGCCACCGTTGGGGCTCGCAAGCATTGCCGCTTACCTAGAGCGAGACGGCCTGTATTGCAGCATTGTGGATTGTTACGCCCACCCTGATGCGGATACGCGGCTGCGTGAAGTATTACGCACCGAACGCCCAGCCCTACTGGGGATCAGCTGTACCACCGCGAGTTTTTTCGATGGCGTGCGTCTGGCCCAGTTGGCCCATGCCGAACTCCCCCACATAAAGATTGCCTTTGGTGGCGCCCATGTGTCGGCTTTGCAAGAGCAGGTGTTGGCGTACTCTACCCTGATCGACTACGTGGTTATCGGGGAAGGGGAGCAGACCATGCTTGAGCTTGCTCGCCTTGAGGGGGCAGCACCGGAAGGGGTCGAGGGGGTGGTGTGGCGCGCCCAAGATGGCAGCGTGGTGAATAACGGCTATCGC
Organism: Desulfuromonas sp.; assembly: GCA_028685815.1. Classification (GTDB taxonomy): domain Bacteria; phylum Desulfobacterota; class Desulfuromonadia; order Desulfuromonadales; family Desulfuromonadaceae; genus JAIVHC01. The sequence goes on along the minus strand of JAQUDG010000143.1, from coordinate 933 downwards.
AAAGAATTGTTGGTGCTGGACGACCTGCCGTTTCCAGCATATGAAAAACTCAGCGGCTATCCCGACGCATATAAACTCCCTATTTTCAATTACCCCACCGCGCCTAACACCAGCTGTATTTCGAGTCGTGGGTGCCCCTACAGTTGCAGTTACTGCGACCGCAGCGTGTTTCGGCGCACCTTCCGCTATAATTCCGCCGCGTATCTGTATGCCCATCTAAGCTATCTGAAAGAGCGTTTCGGCATTCGGCATATCAATTTCTATGACGATCAGTTTACCTTTCACCGTGCGCGGGTGGAGGAGTTTTGCCAATTGCTGTTGGAGAAGCCCTTGGGCATTACCTTCAACTGTGCGGTACGCGCCGAACACGTTGATCGTGAATTGCTTATCCTCATGAAGGCGGCGGGCTGTTGGATGGTGAGTCTTGGGATCGAGACCGGAGACGAGGAGCTGTTGGCCCAACATCGCCAGAATGCGAATCTAAAGCTCCTTTCCGACACCATCCACACCATCAAGAGCTGCGGTATCCGCACCAAGGGTTTGCTGATGCTTGGCCTGCCGGGAGAGACCGAAGCTTCGGTGCGCCGCAGCATGAAGTATGTGTATTCCTTACCCCTGGATGACTTCAACCTCGCGAAGTTCACCCCTTTCCCAGGTTCGCCGGTGTATGAAAAAATCCACGCTGCGGGCACCTTCGATGAGGACTGGGCAAAAATGGACTGCATGCATTTTCAGTTTGTCCCCCATGGGATGGAGAAAGAACAATTGGAGAAGCTGTTTATCGAGTTCTACAAAAATCACTTTAAGCGCAACCGGGTGCTGCTCGGCTACGTGAGCATGTTGTGGAAATCGCCCGACAGTTGGCGGCGTTTTATCTGCAGTGCTCCTGCGTTTATCCGTTTCGCCCTCAGCAATAAACGCTATGGCAAGACC
>JAQUDG010000034.1 GCA_028685815.1 Desulfuromonas sp. | reverse complement strand
AGCACCAACACATCGGCGAGGACAAAGAGAAATAGGATAATGCTGATATAGCCGTTCATGGTGAAGAACGCGGCGTCGAGGCGGCTCAGATCATCGGGTTTGACCAGATGGTGTTCATACACCAGCAGCGCAGCGACAACAGCGACGCCGATAAGATAAATCCAGCCAAGTCCGGCACTGAGCCACACCAGCAGCAGAAGCAGCACCATCCCGACGTGAAGCCAGCGCACCAAGATACAGGATTTAGCCGCCCCAAGGCTAACGGGAATGGAATACAGCCCGTATTCACGGTCAAAATCCAAATCCTGCAGGGCGTAGAAGATGTCGAATCCGGCCACCCACAGCAGCACCGCAAGCCCAAGGAGAACCACGGATATATGAATATCCCCGCGCAGGGCGATCCACGCGCCGATGGGAGCTGCAGCCAGACACAGCCCCAGAATCAGGTGGGCGTAGGCGGTAAAGCGCTTGGCGTAGGCATACAATACCAGCAGGAACAGCACCACAAAGGATAGGTAGAAGCACAAGGGATTGAGCATCCAGGCTGCGAGTTCAAACACCAGGATGGCGACCAGGACAAAGATCCAGGCTTCAAGCATCGACACCAGCCCCGCGGGGATGTGGCGCGTTTCAGTGCGGGGGTTGTCGGCGTCGATGCGCGCATCGATAATGCGATTGAGTCCCATGGCGGCGGAACGTGCCCCCACCATCGCCACACATATCCACAGCAGCTGTGCCAAGGTCGGCACCTGTTTGCTGGCAGCGGCGGCAAGCACCACCCCGATGAGAGCAAAGGGAAACGCAAACACGGTGTGGGAGAACTTAATCATCTCCAGCAGCGCCTTGATTTTAGCCCCGACGCGCCGCGGTAAGGTGGGCTGAGTAACACTTGCGGACATATCTAATCGGTTCCTTTCTCCACCAAGTATGGCGCCTTTACTTGGCGTCCTTCTCTACACATGGCAGTGCGAATTTATACACCCACACCCGCAGTAGAATCAAGTTCTTTGCCCAGAAGGGGCGCGGCCTAGGTGAAATGCTGGTTTATCAAGCGCAAACAATTATCCTTTGAAATAAAATAATACAGTGTTATATTTATGCACAAATTAAGGAGGTGCCATGTTATCTATCCTGTTTCTTACCCTAATTTTGAGCCTGTTCTGGTTGTTGCTATCGTGGCAATTCGCCCCATTTGTGCTTGGCTGCGGGGTCGTATCCATAGCGCTGACCCTTTACCTAGCGCAGCGTATGCGGGTAGTGGATGCTGAATCTCTCCCCCTTAATCTTTCAGCGCGCATAGTGTGGTACTGGCTCTGGTTGGCCAAAGAGGTGGCGCTGTCAAACTGGGATGTCGCACGCCATATCTGGGGCAAAAGAATACATATCAACCCAAGGGTGATCCAGGTAAAGACACCCATGAAAACACCGTTTGGATTGATGCTGTACGCAAACTCCATCACCCTCACCCCTGGGACCGTGTGCATTGACATCGAAGATGGACAGGTGACAGCACACGCCCTCACCGATTCTGCCGCAGCTGGCCTTGAGTCTGGCGAGATGGGGGAGAAGATCCGCAGGTTAGGCCTATGAGCAGCATACTTGAACTCATGCCCAGTGTATACGCGGGTGCTAGCCTTGCGCTGCTGGCGGTGATGGGAAGCACCTTGGTACGTGCCATTCTTGGACCCACCGCATTCGATCGGGTGATGGCAGTCAACATGTTCGGCACCAAGACCGTACTGCTGCTCTCTCTGTTGGGATTTTTGAGTGGACGCCCCGACTTTCTCGACATCGCCCTAGTATACGCGCTGGTAAATTTTTTAAGCACTATCGCGGTGTTGCGTTTTTTTGAGGGGCGCCCCCAGGTGGTGAAGCAATGCTCCACCACCGACGTAGACCTTGATGTCAACCATGATGCAGATCCGGACGCATCGGGCCCGACCACAGCCATGGAGGAGTAGATGGAAACTTTTCTTGTCTTGGCTTCAACCCTGTGTATCAGCATGGGGGTTTTTCTGGGGATTACCGGAGCGATAGGAATTTTTCGGATGCCGAATTTTTTCGCCCGCCTACATGCCGCCAGCGTCACCGATTCAGGGTGCGCTTTTATGCTGTTGTTTGGACTGATGCTACAATCCGGCTTCACCCTCGCCACCATTAAGCTGTGCTTTATTCTGCTTTTCTTTTTGATCAGCAGCCCAACGGCAGCCCATGCCCTAGCCAAGACGGCGCTAAGCTGTGGCGCACAACCGACATCTTCTCCACGAGAGGAACGCTGATGGAACTGATTATTGACATCACTCTGCTGACGTTTCTAGGGCTGACGGCCTTGGCAATCAACCGCATCGACAAGTTATTCTGCATCATCATGCTCTCGGGCATCTACAGCCTGTTGTGCGCTTCGCTATTTGTCAGCATGGATGCGGTAGATGTGGCTTTTACCGAAGCTGCGGTGGGTACTGGAATAGCCACGGTTCTGCTCTTGAGCACCATCGGCGCGACCGACACCCAACAGCGTAGTGCACCCCAGCGCCCGCTGTTTGCATTGTTGGTGGTATGTGCCACAGGGGCAATTCTGGTCTACGGCACCATGGATATGCCAGCCTTCGGCGATCCAGATGCACCTATCCACCACCATGTGGCACCGCGCTATCTGGAGATGTCGCAGCAGGAGGTGGGCTCCGACAACATCGTCACTTCGATTCTGTCGAGCTATCGCGGCTTCGACACCCTTGGGGAAACGGTAGTTATTTTCACGGCTGGGTTGAGCGTGGTGGGACTTATCGGGTTCAGAGGGATGCAGAAGTTTGGCGACCGCCAACGAGCCGCAGGCATTACGCAAGATGATATGGGAAAACATCTGGTGCTGCGCATCGTAATCAAGATGTTCATCCCGCTGATTCTGCTGTTTGCCCTGTATGTGCAATTTCATGGCGATTTTGGGCCAGGTGGTGGGTTTCAAGCCGGGGTTATTTTTGCCAGCGGTTTTATCTTCTACACCCTGATGTTCGGACTAGATGCGGCGATGCGGGTGGTGTCACCGCGTACGTTAAGCTACATCGCGGCGCTTGGGGTGCTGACATATGGCGGGGTTGGAATCACAACCTTGCTGATGGGCGGCAATTTTCTTGACTACAATGTGCTGCGCCCTGATCCGCTGCAGGGACAGCATCTGGGAATTTTTCTGATAGAACTCGGGGTTGGGACTACCGTGTTCTCCATAATGGTGCTGATCTTCTTTGCGTTTAGCTCCAGAAAGGGGTTACGCCAATGACCAGAAAGGGGTGGCGCCGATGAATATAGGAGCGCACTACAATTACTGGGTGGCTATCTTTCTGATGATGACCGGATTTTATGTGGTAATCACCCACGGAAATCTGATTAAAAAATTGATCGGACTGAACCTGTTTACCACCTCAGTATTTATCCTCTACATCTCTTTGGCCAAGGTGAAAGGGGGCACCGCCCCCATCATCGCGCCGGGAATCGAGGTGTACTCCAACCCATTGCCCCATGTTCTCATTCTTACGGCTATTGTGGTGGGGGTAGCGACCACAGCAGTGGGGCTGGCACTGGTGCTGTTGATCTATGATCGCTACGGCACCATTGAAGAGGATGAAATACGTCTAAAGGATGACTCGCTATGAACCATTTAGCTGCCATTCAGGTCATTATTCCGCTGCTGTGTGCCCCCCTGTGTATGCTGCTGCGCTGGCGCACTGGCGCATGGCTCATCGCCACGCTTGCGACTTGGGCCACTTTTGGCGTCAGCCTCGTGCTCGCTCGCACTGTTATCCTTAACGGTGCCATCACCTACGATATGGGAGGTTGGCCCGCGCCGTGGGGGATCAGCTATCACGTAGACATCCTAAGCGCTTTTGTGGTGCTTATTGTAAGTGGCGTTGCCGCTTTGACCCTCGCATTTGCGTACAAAAGTGTGCAGCGCGAGATTCGTCCGGAGAGTCTGCGCGCGTTTTATGCCCTGCTGCTGATCTGCCTAGCCGGATTACTGGGTATAGCCCTCACCGGTGACGCCTTCAACATCTATGTGTTTCTTGAAATCTCATCGCTGTCGGCATATGCCCTCATTGGCATGGGGCAGCGGCGGCGAGCCCTGCGCGCAGCGTTTCAATACCTTATTATGGGCACCATCGGAGCGACTTTCATCCTCATCGGGATCGGTCTGCTCTACAGCCTCACCGGCACCCTGAACATCCAGGATCTGGCTTCACGGGTAGAGATGATTCCAACCTCGACGTATGGGAATCATACCCTGATCACCGCGTTTGCGTTTTTGACCGTGGGTTTAAGCCTGAAGCTTGCCCTTTTTCCGCTCCATCTGTGGCTGCCCAATGCTTACACCTACGCTCCTTCGGTGGTCACCATTTTTCTGGCGGCAACCGCGACCAAGGTCGCGGTGTACATGCTGCTGCGCTTCTCGTTCTGCATCTTGGGGCAGCGCTTTGTGTTTGAACAGCTCACCCTTGGCAACATCTTGCTGCTCCCCTCTCTGGCAGCAATTCTAGTGGCCTCACTGGTGGCGATTTTCCAGTACGATATCAAGCGGATGCTGGCCTATTCCAGTATCGCCCAGATCGGCTACATGACCTTGGGTATCAGTTTGAACTCCCATGCGGGGCTGAGCGCCGGGATTTTGCACATGTTCAACCACGCCCTGATGAAGGGAGCCCTATTTATGGTGATGGGGGCTGTCGCCTACCGCACCGGCTCGGTCTATCTCAGTGATTTTCGTGGCCTCGGGCGGCGCATGCCTTGGACCATGGCAGCATTTGTGTTCGGGGGGCTGAGCCTGATGGGGGTGCCCCTTACCGCCGGCTTCATCAGTAAATGGATTTTGCTCCAGGCGACGCTGGAAGCTGGCTGGTGGCCGGTGACTGCCATTATTTTATTAGGCTCACTCCTAGCAGTGATCTACATCTGGCGCGTAGTGGAGACAGCGTATTTCAACCCGCGTCACGAGATCGAGCATGGCACCGAAGAGGCACCATTGAGCATGCTGCTGCCTATGTGGGTGCTAATCGGGGCCAATATCTACTTCGGTATCGACACCTCGATCCCACTGCACATGGCTGAGCGTGCCGCAACCATTCTGATGAGCGGAGGAACCTTATGACTCCTGTGGTTCTGATGCAGTTGTGTATCCTTATCCCCGTGGTTGGGGCGGTGCTGATCGGCCTAAGCTCGCGCGCGCCCAATATCCGCGAGGGGGTAACCCTGATGAGCGCGGCGCTGTTGCTTGGCGCAGTGGCTGGACTGTACCTCGACCCTACCGCACTGAGCAGCGCGGCTGTGGTTGTGGCCGAGCCCATCGCCGGAGCCGCCATCAAGCTCAAGCTCGAACCCTTAGGGCTATTATTTGCCGGAATCGCGAGCCTGTTGTGGTTGATCACTTCGGTGTACACCATCGGCTATATGCGCAGCAACAACGAGCAACACCAAACTAGGCTGTATATCTGTTTCGCCATCGCCTTAGCCAGCACTATGGGGATTGCCCTCTCAGGGAATCTGCTCACCCTGTTTATCTTCTACGAAGCCCTTACCCTCTCCACCTATCCGCTGGTGGCGCACAACGAGGATGAAGACGCCCTTCACGGTGGGCGCTTCTACCTTGGAATCCTCATGGCCACTTCGGTGGGGCTGTTGCTCCCCGCGATTGTCTGGGTTTGGTATACCTGCTCCACCACCGATTTTGTTCTGGGCGGCATCCTCCCTGCGAGCATGGGAGCGGGCAGCGTATGGTTCCTGCTGTTGCTGTTCGCCTTTGGGATCGGTAAAGCAGCGCTGATGCCGATTCACCGTTGGTTGCCCGAGGCGATGGTGGCACCAACTCCGGTGAGCGCCCTACTTCACGCCGTGGCGGTGGTCAAGGCCGGGGTGTTCTGTATGGTCAAAGTGATCCTGTATATCTTCGGCACCGAAATACTCCTAGAGTCCGGCGCAAACATGCTCCTACTGGTGCTGGCTTCGGTCACTATTATAGTGGCATCCCTCATTGCCCTGCGGCAGGATAACCTGAAACGACGCCTGGCATATTCAACCGTCAGTCAGCTTTCGTACATCACCCTAGCCAGCGCCATTCTCACACCACTGTCTACCACGGCGGCGTTGCTGCATATTGCGGCGCATGCGTTCGGAAAAATAACCCTGTTCTTTGGCGCAGGAGCCATCTACACCGCCGCGCATAAGACCAGGGTGAGTGAACTAAACGGTATCGGTAGGCGTATGCCCATAACCATGGGGGCTTTCGCCATTGCGACCCTGTCGATGATTGGAGTGCCACCTGCGGGTGGATTTATCTCAAAATGGTATCTGTTACAGGGGATATCTTCTGCGGGGTACTGGACTCTACTGCTGGTGTTATTGGGCAGCACCCTGCTTAATTGCGCCTACTTTATCCCCATTGTGTACGCAGCCTTCTTCCGCCCGGAAACCTACACCCCGGAGCATACGCCGAGCCAGGTACACGGAGAAGCACCCTGGATGATGGTGACGGCGTTAAGCATCACGGCGCTCCTATCGCTGCTACTGTTTTTCTACCCGCAGATCCCGCTGGACCTGGCACAACAGCTTCAAGGAGGTGGATAGATGCGCGCTCCTATCAGCTCTGCAAAAGACTCTGTAATCGTCTCAAAAACTACTTCACGGCTACTCTGGATTGTTCTGTCAATGCTGCTGCTAGGCGCGGATCTTATCTGGACACCGCATGCCCCTGTATCGCACCTGCCCCAGATTGGAATCTATATGTTGATAACCCTTACCGGCACAGTTGTGGTGTTAGGGGTAACCCTTGGGCTGCGCCGACTGTTGCAGAGGGGGGAGGATTATTATGCTGAGCACTAAGCTTCTGTACATCCCAGGGGTGGTGCTAATTCTGACGGGAATACCACTCGCCTTCTTCCCCGCTTGGTTGCGACGTAGCATTATTATTACCCTGCCCCCGCTACTGTTGTTACACATGTGGACTTTCTCGGGTGGAGATATCCACGTGACTTGGCTGGGCTACAAACTCACCCTTCTGCATCTAAGCAGCACCGGACTGCTGTTTGCCAGCGTGTTTATGTTTGCGCTGTGGGCAGGCAGTCTGTTTGCGTTGCAGGACGCATCCCCCCTGGAGCTTGGCTCTGCATTTATCTATGCTGGTGGTGCTATCGGAATTTGTTTATGCGCAGACTGGATAACCTTATTCTGTTACTGGGAACTGATGGCGTTATCCTCCACCCTGATTGTGTGGTGCGGTAAACAGCAGGATTCGTGGCGGGCTGGGCTACGCTATTTGCTGATTCATCTGGCGGGTGGCGTGGCACTGCTGGCAGGCATTGGCGCCTTAGCAGCGGCGGGAGGAAGCCTGGAGCTAGGACGTCTAGCCCCGGGCGGATATGCTTACTGGTTGATTCTGGCAGGCATTCTGCTCAATGCGGGCGCTCCGCCGTTTTCATTCTGGGTCGCGGACGCCTACCCCCAGGCCAGCCCTTCGGGGATGGTATTTCTGTCGGCGTTTACCACTAAAACCGCTGTATTTGTGCTGATAACCGCCTTCGCTGGTGCGAATGTCCTCATCCCCATCGGGATATACATGGCAATCTACGGCATCATCTATGCCCTGCTGGAGCAAGATATACGCCGCATTTTAGCCTACAGTATCGTCAATCAGGTGGGGTTCATGCTCGTAGCGGTTGGGGTTGGCACTCCTGATACCCTGAACGGAGCACAGGCACACGCAGTCGCACATATCCTGTATAAGATGGTGCTCCTCATGGGAGCAGGGGTAATAATGCGTTCGCTAGGGACAACCAAGGCAAGAGAGCTGGGTGGAGCACTGTGGCACAAGATGCCATGGACCACTGCTTGCATCCTAGTGGGGGCAGCTGCGAGCATGGGAGTGCCCTTCACCTCCAGCTTTGTTACCAAATCCGTGGTGTTATCGGGGCTTGCTGATGCGGGTATGGGTTTTGTCTGGGTGCTGATGCTGGTGTGTTCTGCGACGGTGGTGTTCAACGCAGGCGGTCGGTTTCCGTGGCTGGCCCTATTTGCGCCTACGGCAACATCGGCTGCTACCTCAAAGGTAGATGCGCCGAAGGTTACCGACCCCAAGGGTCTTGCTTTATTCGCCATGCTCGCCGGAGCACTACTATGTCTGGTGATCGGATGGTTCCCACAAAGCCTATATTCGGCCCTCCCCCATACGGCCATCTATCAACCGTATACTTTTGGCCACATCCTAGAGCAAGTGCAAATCCTTGCAGTAGCAGGCGCCCTGTTCTGGCTTACCCGCAGAGTTCTTTATCCTTCAGCATCCATTACCCTGGATACAGACTGGTTTTTACGGGTAGCCGTACTGCGCACATGGCAATGGTTCAGCTCTGGCCTTGCTACTTCATATGCAAAATCAATCGAGCTGCTAACAAGTTCACAGATGCGCAGCTACATGCTGATTTTTATTCTGCACGGTCCTCGCGGCATTTTAGCACGCTCGTGGTATACGGGCAGTATCGCCTTGTGGGTTGCAGTGATGCTGGCTAGCTACATAATTCTGTACAATCTCAACGCCATCCCCGGACTCAATGTTCTGCAGCAGCTGCTTGGAAGATAGTTAAGCGCATGGAGTTGGCGGCGGGCTGACAAACAAGTACGGGAGGGCTAACGCTGAAGACAACACAGCCGCTGACACCATCGAAAGATGGGCAGCGGCTGTGTATTTATGTTGCAGTAATGAATGGCAGTACTTGGATAGCTCATGAAATAACAGCGCAGAACGGCAGGGTACGGACCCTAGTACTTGAGAATTACCCTATCCAGAGTACGCTTGGGCAGATGGTAGTTGCCCTGATCATCATGCCAGCCATATGCATCCTTGCCCGGACCCTGCTCTTCGATAATGATCTTTTCACCGGGCTTGCCGATTGCAACCACCAGCAGGATTTCGTAACGGGTGGGCAAGTCGAGGGCCTCACGTAGCTTCCGCCGTTGAATCTTAGCTACAATACATCCACCCAGACCTGTTTGGGTTGCCCCGAGCAGAATCGACTGGGCGGCAATGCCCTGATCCGCTACGTAGCTGCTGCAAATGGTTTTATCCCCGAGGATGATGATATAGCCTGTGGGCTTAACCCCTTTTATCGGGCCTCCCCAGCCACGCAGGTACCCCTGCCACGACAGCGTTTCAAATATCTCTTCGTTGCGCTCAGCATCACTTGAAATGATGTAACGCAGCGGTTGCTGGTTCAGGTTGCTGGTAGAAGGTGCGAGACGCGCAAGATCCACCAGTTCCAAGAGGGTTTCCTCCGAAATCTTCTCAGACTCGACAAAATAGTGATAGTTTCTAGTTTTCTCTATCAACTCCTTAAAGTTGCACTCATCTATTCCTGCCATATCAATCACCTTTCTAGTCAGCTATTTTATGTTCCAGTTATACGTCTTTTAGCAGTTACATTAACGTCACTCTGTGACCGACTGGCTGACACTCAGTCGGCTACGCATCTCGTCAAACTTATATTCAATAACCCTGACCTGCAAACCTTAATAGTAAAATAGTGTTTGTTTTTGGAAAAAACAAGTGTTATTTTCAAAACTCAGCGCTTAACTCCATTAGCTTTCTCCCACTAAACCGCAAGCTTCTACTCCTAAACCACGCTTCAGTGAGCTTTATATCTTATCTCTAATAAGACTCGAAGAAGCGCAAGCACTTATATTACATCAGAACGCGACACGGAAGACACGTACTTATCTTGAAGCGACAAAAAGCTCCAGTACCTCTTAATATATTAACCATAGCATACGGGGCTAGCTTATCACGATTTTTTTAACCCCAAAGATCCTTTTTATTTAACGTATTTATAGAACGACGTTCTATATCGTGGCCTTCATTGATAATGAAGCATAGTAGCGCGTTTTTGCTAACTCTACAGAATCTCGTCCTTGAATGAAGGCTTGAGCGCCCCAAAGGGCAGAACCACCTTTTTTTGACCGCTAAATCTCCATCTTACCCCATCTACTACCCGCAAATCGGAACGCGGAGAAATGTAGCACTCCAACTCTTGGTTCATGCTGTGCCAATAGACCTGCCTAAAATCGGCACTATCCGTTGTTTCATCCACCATAATCAAGGTGTGGACTCGCCCCAGAATTGGGTGATTTAATATGCTGTTGCGCCAGCATTCCCACATTTGCGCGGTACTGGGGGTGGTAACTTGAACTATTATTACCGGAAGGTGAGATGTTTCCAGTGGGCACATCAGCTCAAGGATAAAAGGGCATTCACGCCGTAATAATACTGCCAGTAGTTTCCATACGTGAACGCCCAAGAGGGCACTCTCTGTTGGGGGAGGCCCCACCACAGTTATTGGAACAATGGCGTTCGGGCGCATGTGAATTTGCTCAATTTGAATTATTGGACAGAGTATCGAGCGGGTATAAAACCCAGTGTGGTTGGCATAGCTCCCTTCGTGCAGAAATTGAGCTGGTTCGATGTATCCTTGCAGCAGAATTTCGGCTTCTCTAGGCAATGGCAAATCAGCTCTATTGCTACTGACTTGTTGGCGCTGTGCACGAATAAAGCCCCAAAAAGACAATTCAGAGCCAAAGGCAGGTAGCGGGAACAGCGATGCAAAGGTTAAGGCCGGATCAACACCCATCGCTACCGTTACAGGCATTCTCTGTGCGCGGGTAGCATAAGCTTGCCATGTCGCGTGTGCCCTCGAACCGGGACGCCAGTTCACTGTTAGGGTACGGGGACCATGTACCGCCAAACGGTAAATACCCGCATTTATTGCTGTTGTACTCAAGGCTCGTGAAAAGAGGGTGGCAAGAGAAAAATACGGCAGAGAATCACCCAGCCAATAGCGTATCTGCGGCAATTCATACAGGCTCTTAACCACGTTATAGTTGGCGAGATTATCCCTTGGCGCGGACAGCACTTCGGCATAGTCATCCTGAATGTAAGAACAGAAATCTTCCCAGGTTTGGATATGCAGGGGCAAAACAGCGAGACGCTGGGTAAGAGCACGGCCGTCAAGGCTAAGCATCTGTTCAATCCGCGCAGTGGTTGCAAACATATTGGCAACCACCGAACAGACGGAATTATCTACGTGGTGAAACCACTTCAATTTATGCGCATGGGTGTGTAGGCACTGATATGCCCGTGAACTGAGTGCGATATCCGCATCAACCACGTGGCGTATATGCTCCACATCACCCTGTTTATCAAACTGGTGTAGATGTTCGCGTAATTGCATAAAAAAAGCCCCGAAACTACGCTCCGGGGCTCCTAAATTCTCAAGTTATAGCAATCTGTTAAAAAAGGGCATGACGCGCGAGTGCCATAACCGCACCTGGAACGATCCCCAGGACAAGCACCCCTACTACAGAGATTACCGCGCACAAAGTAGCACCTGGTTTGAGTTGTACCCAGTCAAATTCCTCTTCCGGCGAACGGAAGTACATATACACCATAACCCGCAGATAATAATACAGGGACACTGCCGAGTTGAGGACACCAATAACCGCCAGCCATACATACCCTGCATTTAACGCCCCAGCAAAGATGAAAAACTTGCCGGTAAATCCAGCGGAGGGGGGAATTCCCATAAGAGAGAACAGACAGATGGTGAACAGCACCGCCAACACGGGACGCTTGTAACCAAAACCGGCAAAACCCTGCAGGGTAAGATTGTCTTCACCTACCTTGCCAGCCAGAACTAGAATAGAAAAGGCACCGATATTCATCAGAGTATACGCCAGCATGTAGAACAGTACCGCCGACACACCTACTGCGTTTGAAGCCACAAGACCAACAAGGGCGTATCCCGCATGTGCGATGGATGAATAGGCCAGCATCCGCTTGAGGTTGGTCTGCTTGATAGCGATAAAGTTACCCACTATCATAGTCAAAACAGCAAGCACCCACAGCATCCCAACCCAAGTTGAGTGCATCGAGCCCAGACCAATAAGAAAGACCCGCATAAAGGCAGCAAATGCTGCAGCTTTTGGACCAGCACTCATAAAAGCAGCGATGGGGGTAGGGGCACCTTCGTATACGTCTGGAGTCCACATATGGAAAGGAACTATAGCAATTTTGAACAGAAACCCCGTAGCTAGCAGGATCATCCCGCCAACCAAGATGGGATCGCTAACAAGGTGGTGGTTCATCGCCAGATAACTTCCAATGTCAGCAACATTGGTTGTTCCGGTGACGCCATAGATAAGCGCAATACCGTAAAGCAGGAAACCAGTCGAAAAAGCGCCCAGCAGAAAATACTTCAGCCCAGCCTCGTTGGAGCGCAACTGGCGGCGAAAGAAACCTGCAAGTACATACAGCGCAATGGACATCACCTCGAGGCCAAGGAAGATGGTCATCATGTCAGTACCTGAAGCCATCAGCATAGCTCCAACAGTACTAAACAAAATCAGGGTGTAGTACTCACCGACGGGGTAGCCTTCCCGTTTGAGGTACGCATCCGACATCAAAATACTCAATGCCGCTGCCAGGATGAAAATGAAGTTGAAAAACACCGCATAGTTATCTAAAGCAACCTGACCTGCGAACCCGAATTGAGGGTTATCCCAAGCGAGATAAGACACACATGCCGTGGCACCTAGCGCTACCAGACTGAAAAACGCTGCATATGATGTGGATCCACGCTTTACAAAGGCATTTAACAGCAACAATGCCAAGCAAAAGCAGGTTAGTACCAGTGAAGGCATAATGGCAGCAAAATTCACATTTTGCATTGCCGTTTGCACCATATTTTCCATGAATTGCTCCTTAGAAGCGACTGTGCTCAGTTTATACGTACGCTACCTGCGCCGATCAGAGGTGCAGATCTGCATCACCCTGTGCATCTACACCATAAGTGTGCGGACATTTACCCTGCTGCTCTGCATCTGTACAGACCGGTATATAAGTCTGAGCGCGCGCCTCTCCGCTGATCTGAGACAGCGCCTGATTAACTGCTGGCTCCATCTTTTCGAGAAAGGTATTGGGATAAACCCCGATCCAGAAGATAAAAACTAACAGGGGTAACATAATGCAAATTTCACGCACAGACAGGTCTTTAAGATTCTGGTTCTTGGGGTTATCGAGTTTTCCGAACATCACCCGCTGATACATCCACAGCATATATACTGCAGAAAGAACAACACCGGTTGTAGCTACCACGGCGAACCAGCGTAACTCACTTTCGAAGGCACCGAGTAAAATCATAAACTCGCCAACAAATCCGTTCAAGGCCGGCAAGCCAATGGATGACAGGGTAACGATCATAAATATTACGGCAAAGACCGGCATCTGCTTAGACAAACCGCCGAATTCACTGATAAGGCGTGTATGTCGACGCTCGTAGATAAATCCTACAATGAGGAATAAAGCACCAGTGGAGATACCGTGGTTTACCATCTGCAAGATCGCTCCACTTACACCGATATTATTCAGGGCAAAGAGGCCAAGCATCACGAATCCCAGGTGAGATACAGAGGAGTATGCCACTAGCTTCTTGACATCCTTCTGCATCATGGCCACCAAAGCCCCATATACAATTCCTATGACACTCAGCGCTGCTAGCCACGGCAGAAACTGCTGCAGGGCATCTGGGAACAATGGCATGGCGAAACGAAGGTAACCGTAGGTTCCCATCTTAAGCATAACCGCTGCCAGTATTACCGACCCAGCGGTAGGAGCCTCGGTATGTGCATCGGGCAACCAAGTATGTACCGGGAACATAGGCACCTTGATGGCAAAGCTGAAGGCAAAGGCGAGGAACAGCCATTTTTGCAACTCAGGGTGAAGATTAAGATTGTAAAAGTCGGTTACACTGAAGCCGTTAACCACACCGCCGGTATTTACCGCGTAGTAGTATAGGTAGATAATGGCTACCAACATCAGCAAAGAGCCGACAGCGGTATAGATAAAGAACTTAACTGCGGCATAGATACGATTGGCACCGCCCCAGATCCCGATCATGAAATACATCGGAATCAGCATCAGCTCCCAGAAAATGTAGAACAGGAACAGGTCGAGGGAGATGAATGCCCCAAGCATGGCAGTCTCAAGCAGTAACATCAGCGCCATGAAACCTTTTACGTTCTTATCTACTGCCTGCCAGGTCGAGAGCACCGTAATGGGCATGATAAAGGTCGTCAGGAGTACAAGCCAGAGGCTGATTCCGTCAATACCAACGCTGTAGTTCATCTGGAAATAGTCGCCGACGCTAATCCACGGCGCAAACTCAGTATAGTGCATCGCACCAGATGTCTTGAATACCGGGTCAAGCGCAAGGGGGAGACTAATTACAAACGTAATCAGGGTAATGACCAAAGTAGTGCACTTTAGTAGGCCACCCTTCCCCCCGGGAAGCATCAGGATAATCAGCATGCCCAGCAGAGGAAAGAATGTCATCAGGCTGAGAATATGTTCTGACATTAGAAATTGCTCCTTCTATATAAGATACCAGTCACAGCCGTCATCACTGGAACACGCAGATGGCAATGATTACAACTACCCCTACCACCATGCTCATAGCATAGCTGTGAGTGAAGCCTGTTTGGGTGTGGCGCAACAGACCACCAGTGCCGCGAATGCAGCGAGCTACACCATTAACGATACCATCAACAATGCACACGTCGAATATCTGCCACAGTCCCGTACCCAGACGTTTGGTCGGATTTACGATCAATGCATCATAGAGCTCATCTACATACCATTTATTGAAAACTGCACGATGCAGGCGGGTAAAGCGCGCGCAGAAACGTGCCGGTATTTCCGGGTACTTGCAGTAAAAAAGCCACGCCAATCCAATTCCAACCAACCCGACCCCGACAGAGACTCCTATTGTACCGAACTCAGCACTAGCCGCACCATGCGCTTCTATGCCATGGAAAGTCTGAGTATGCTCGAAAACAGGGGCCAGGAATTGCTGCAGGTAGTTGGGGATATGTCCAACCAGATCGCCGATAACGTGGGGTATTCCAATCAGACCCCCAAATGTTGCTAGCGCAGCTAAAACCATGAGTGGGAACGTCATCACAAACGGTGATTCAGGGATGTGATCTTTAGCGCGGGGATCAGTTTTCTGCGCACCGAAGAAGGTCATGAATACAAGACGGAACATATAAAACGCTGTCATTCCAGCAGCAATGGTTCCAACCAACCACAATAACCAGTGCCCGCGGGTAGAAGCAAATGCCCACCACAGAATCTCATCTTTAGAGAAGAACGCAGAGAAAAATGGCAAACCGCAGATAGCCAAGGTGGACAAGAAGAAGGTTATGAATGTAATAGGCATCTTCTTCCGCATTCCACCCATATTTCGCATATCCTGTGGGTCATGATTCAGATGTGCGTGGTGATATGCATGATGGAGACCGTGGATTACTGAGCCAGAACCAAGGAACAAACATGCCTTGAAGAAAGCATGGGTTAGCAGGTGAAAGATCCCTGCGGTAAAGGCGCCAATGCCCATGGCAAGAAACATAAACCCTAACTGCGACACCGTAGAATAGGCCAAAACGCGCTTAATATCGTTCTGCGCAAACCCGATGGTAGCTGCGAAAATAGCCGTTGCAGCTCCCACAATGGCAATCACCATCATGGTGTCTGGAGACATGGCAAACAAACCGTTCATACGCGCGATCATATACACACCGGCGGTAACCATGGTGGCAGCATGAATAAGAGCCGACACTGGAGTCGGGCCCTCCATAGCGTCAGGCAGCCAAGTATAAAGTGGTATCTGCGCTGATTTACCGGTTGCACCGAGGAAGAAACACAGGGTGATTAAGGTGACAATAATTCCACCATTCTCAAGGGCACCTGCGTTAGCCGCTATTTCAGTAAAATTAATGGTCCAGACACCGTTCTGCCCAAAAGACCAGAACAGCAAGAACAAGCCAAGGAGAAAACCGAAGTCGCCGACACGGTTAACGACAAAAGCTTTCTTGCCTGCATCACTAGCGCTCTTCTTTTCGTAGTAATATCCAATCAGCAGATAAGAACACAATCCAACCCCTTCCCAGCCTACAAACATTACCAATGCGTTGTTACCAAGTACCAGCATCAACATCGCAAAGGTAAACAAGTTCATATAGGCGAAGAAGCGTGGATAACCGTCTTCACCGTGCATGTAACCGATAGAGTAGAGGTGAATCAGGGTAGATAATCCTGTTACGTTCAGAATCATCAGCGCTGAGAGCGGATCAAGCAGGAAGCCCCAATCAACCTGGAGAGACCCCAAACTTATCCAACTGCCAATAATGTTTTCATGTGTCTTCACCTCATCTCCGAGCAGGCGCACGAAGCACATGCACGAGACTACAAAGGAGGCAAATACTGCCAGGGTGGCAATTGCACCGACCACCTTTTCATTTTTGATTTTCCTGCCCAGCAGCCCGTTTATCAGAAAGCCCAGAAGGGGGAAAAACGGTATGAGCCATAAATTGTCGTACATCTATATCTCCTCTTGACGGACCCTTTAGCAACCAATCCTGAGTATGTTAGAGCTTCAGCAGGCTGAAATCCTCTACATCAATGGACTCTCTATTGCGATAGAATGTAATCATCAGCGCCAGGCCGACAGCGGCCTCGGCGGCTGCTACCGTCATGATGAAGAACACGAAAATCTGTCCATCCATGTTCCCCAGATAACTCGAAAGTGCAATGAACGTCAGGTTGACTGCATTAAGCATCAACTCAATACACATAAACACGACAATGGCATTGCGGCGTGTCAACACACCTATGGTGCCAAGGCTGAACAGAATGGCACTTAAAACCATATAGTGGTAAACAGAAACTATCATGCTTGCCCCCTTACTTCCCTATACTTCCCGTTTGGCCAGAACGACCGCTCCGACAATGGCCACCAGCAACAAAATTGATGCGATCTCAAACGGTAGAAGAAAGTCGGTAAATAACGACTGACCAATCAACTCCGTATGCCCGACAGCTTCGACGTGCGCTGCATCGATGGGTCCGCGTACCACACTGACTGAACCCTTTTTCAACATAATCAGCACTTGAAACAGCATCAGGCCACTGGCTACCACGGCACCGGTTACCGCATGCCGATAGCGGACAGCCACAGCAGAGCCGAGGTTAAGCAGCATTATCACAAAGACTATCAAGACCATGATTGCACCTGCATACACCATGATCTGAATTGCTGCCATAAATGGCGCATGCAACGTGACGTAGAACATGGCCAGGCAGAAAAATGTCATGACCAGAGAGATGGCACTATTGACAGGATTTCGACAGGTCACTACCAGTAATCCCGAAATCACGGCGACTAATGCTACAACATAAAAAAACAGCTGCTGCAGAATTTCCATTGAAGTGGCTCCTATTTCGTTTATTTAAGCAAACGCTCTTTGGTGTAGGTAAAATCTTCACGCTTGAGATTCGCCAGTTCGTACTCGCCTGTCATTTCAATAGCCTCGACCGGACAGGCTTCAACGCAGTAGCCGCAGAAAATGCAGCGCAGCAAGTCAATCTGGTACACGGTGGGATACTTTCTTCCACTCTCGTCTTCGTCCGCTTCAATGGTTATACACTTAGCCGGACACGCAGTGGCGCACAGGTAGCAGGCAACGCATTTCTCGTGATCCTGCTCGGGCACCAAGCGGTGCAACCCGCGAAAACGCTCTGATGGTTTAAGTTTGACCTTGGGATACTCAACAGTAGTGCTGTGCCCTGGCAATAGATGCTTGGCGGTTATACTCAAGCCCTGTATAAATTCTTTGATCATGGGTCGATCCTTTAGACTGAGAAAAACTCTATAATATGATTACAACCCCGGTGATTACGATATTCAAAAGAGCCAGCGGTAGGAACACCTTCCAACCCATAAACATCAGCTGATCATACCGAACGCGGGGGAATGTGGCACGCATCCAGATGAAAATGAACATGAATCCGAATACTTTGATAAGGATATTTATTACACCTGGGAACGGCCCCGCAGGTCCACCGAGAAACAATGTTGAGATCAGCGCTGCGATCACCACCATGTTGGCATATTCAGCCATGAAGAACAGCGCGTACTTCATAGAGGAATACTCCGTACAAAACCCGGATACAAGTTCTGTTTCGGCCTCGGGTAAGTCAAACGGAGTACGGTTTATCTCGGCGATGGAAGTGATAAAGAACAGGCAGAACGCGAGTGGTTGGGAGAACACATACCAGTTTAGAATCGAGCCGGACTGTGCTTCAACAATTCCACGCAAACTCAAGGTTTCTGCCAGCATGAACACTGCAACAATCGACAGCCCTGCAGCTAGTTCATAAGAGATAACCTGTGCAGCGGCTCGCACCCCACCGATAAGTGAATATTTATTATTAGAAGACCAACCTGCCAGCACGATGCCGTAAACACCAAGACCGGCCATGGCAATAATGTAGAGTATGCCTACATTCAGATCTGCAATCTGCAGTGGAACGGTATAACCGCGAATAACAATATCCCCCCCAAAGGGGATAACTCCGACGGTGATAAACGCCGGCACCAAAATCATCATTGGTGCCAGTACGAATGCCACTTTACTGGCCTGTGACGGAATAATATCTTCTTTAAAGAACAGCTTCAGGCCATCGGCAATCGGCTGCAGTAACCCGAGCGGCCCAGTCATGGTCGGCCCAAGACGCGTCTGCATACGGCCGATTATCTTACGCTCGGCATATGTGGCGTAGGCTACAATCAGAACAACCACGATGAACACGCTCAGAATCTTGGTGAGCATCACCGCTATGAACAGTATCGGGTCATTCGAGAGGCTAAGCATTTCTGGCATGATTTTCCTCTTTCATTCGTTGCATTGCTGTCCGCAAGAGGACAGAACATTTAATATCACCAACCTAAGCTGCTGGGCACAGGCCAGAATCAGCGGTCAATCTCTCCAAGGACAATGTCCAGGGTTCCGATAGTAGCGATTACGTCTGCAAGGAGAGCCCCTTCTATCATCTGTGGCAATGCTTGCAGATTTACAAATGACGGCGGGCGAACCTTCATCCGGTATGGATTGGCACTGCCATCTGAAATCATATAGTAGCCCAACTCGCCCTTGGGTGCTTCGATCCCCTGATATATTTCGCCGGGTTCAGGTTTGAAACCTTCAGTGACAATCTTGAACTGGTGGATCAGGGCCTCGATAGAGTTGAGTACATCTTTTTTAGGCGGCAAGCACACCCAAGGAACATCAGCTAGAATCGGACCATCTTCGAGCCGATCCAGACATTGCTGAATAATCTTGCATGATTCACGCATCTCATCTAGGCGAGCCGTATAGCGATCATAGGTATCGCCCTTTTCACGGGTTATCACCTTGAAATCGTATTCTTCGTAGCCGGAGTAGGGGTTGTCGCGACGGAGGTCCCAGTCAACTCCACTGCAACGCAGCGCAGGTCCCGTAAGTCCGATATCGATAGCATCGGCGGCGGATATATGCCCTACTCCAATGGTGCGCCGCTTCCAGATAGCGTTGCCGGAGAGCAGCCCTTCGTAGGTTTCGATGTGACCGGGCATGGAATCAATAAACGCTTTCACGTCCTGCTCAAAACCTGCGGGGAGATCTAGGGACAATCCTCCCACGCGGAAGTAATTAGACGTCATGCGCGCGCCAGAAATCTTCTCATACAGATCCATAATCATTTCGCGTTCGCGAAAGCAGTACAGGAAAACTGTCATCGCCCCAATATCCAGGGCGTGAGTCGCAAGCCACACTAGATGACTTTTAATTCTGGTGACCTCAGCCATCATAACCCGGATAACCTTGGCGCGCTGCGGAATCGCGTCGGTAATACCAAGCAGTTTTTCCACCGCCAGCACATACCCAAGGTTATTGCTCATGGGGGCAAGATAGTCGAGTCTATCGGTCAGGGGTAAAGCCTTGTGATAGGAGCGGTACTCTGTCAGCTTTTCCACCCCGCGGTGCAAGAACCCGACATGAGGGACAGCCTTTACTACCGTCTCACCGTCGAGTTCAAGGATCAACTGCAGCACCCCGTGGGTCGAGGGATGCTGAGGACCCATATTTACTGTCATTGTCTCTTTGATCGCCATAAGGAAGCCTCGTCTTCAGTCGTTTGTTTTGCGTGTACTCAGGATAGCCGGCCTTGGTAAGGCTGGCGGTCAGGCCCCTGCAGCGGATAATCTTTCCGCAGCGGATGGCCCACCCAATCGGCTGGCATCAGAATCCGGCGCAAATCGGGATGGTTGTTAAACCTGATGCCAAACATATCCCAGCACTCACGCTCGTGCCAGTTGGCTGTAGCCCAGACCCCCGACACGGTATCGATACAGCAACTTTGCTCTGCAACCGCTGCCTTGACGCGCAGGCGCTCTTTGGTGGCAATATTGTACAAATTATATACCACCATGAAGCGGGGCTCGATGCCGAGATAATCAACTCCGCACAGATCGCAGAGAAAATTATATCCTGCTTCGTTTTTAAGATATGTACACACCGCAACGATATCTTCTTTTTGCACCGTTACGGTTGTTTCGCCACGGTGTTCTACGACATCGACAACTGCGGCGGGATACTCCTGCTTAAGCTTTGCGACAACTGCCTGGCTCATACCATTTCCCTATAGTTGAATATGTATCGTTCTTGCAGCCTAGACGGCTAAAGGCTTGAAACACATGACCGTCTAGCCCGAAACAACCTCACCGACGCCGATAGCTGCGCCAAAACTATTCTTTTCGCGCATGATTTTTTCCTGCAACTGGATCAGTGCGTAGATCAGACCTTCCGGGCGAGGCGGGCAACCGGGAATATACACATCCACCGGCAGCGCCGTGTCGATCCCCTGAACAACGCTGTAAGTATCAAACACGCCGCCCGAGGAAGCGCAGGCTCCCATGGCAATAACATATTTGGGTTCCGGCATCTGCTCATACACTGTATGAATTACCGGCAGCATTTTATAGGTTACTGTGCCGGCGATAATGATGAGGTCAGCCTGGCGTGGTGAAGCCCGAAACAAGATCCCAAACCGGTCAAGGTCATAGCGGGCAGCACCTGCAGCCATCATTTCGATGGCGCAACACGCAAGCCCGAAAGTCATGGGCCACATAGAACGCGAACGCGACCAGTTGACGATCTTATCCAGAGAGGTGGTTATTATATTGTCACCCAGGACATTCTGCTTAACTGCTTGCGGAGCTGTTAAAGCGACATCCCTCTGCAGATCTACTCCCATTCCAGCGCTCCTTTTTTCCAAACATATGCGTAGCCAACCAGCAGAACAAAGATGAAGACACCCATCTCGATAAAGCCAAACACACCCAAGCGCTTGAACACCACCGCCCAGGGATACAGAAACGCACACTCAATATCGAAAAGAATAAACAGCATCGCCACCATATAAAATTTTATGGAGAACTGTTCACGCGCAGTTCCGATAAGAGGCATACCACACTCATACGGGGCCAGCTTGGCAGCACTGGGTTTCCTTGGGCCGAAGACAAACGAAAAAGCCACCGACCCCAGCGCAAACATCAGCGCCAGAGCTATGAGGACGAGTATCGGCAGATAACTCTCAAGCATGTAACAGCTCCTCCATAACAGGGGTTAACTCATAATTTCATACCGCTTAAACGAAGTGCCTTCAGCGGTTTCAGCGTCGTGCAAGTTAGGTCAAATACACTGCTTTGTCAAGGGAAAAATACAGTATACTGTATGCGATTTGATGCACACATACCTCTATCATTTCAATACCTTACCCACAGATACTCCGCGTTAAAATTGGCCTAACGGATGATTCTGGAGTTGGTCTCAGCCCTGACGTTTGCCTGTGTTAACGGCCGATGTAGCGACAGTATAGAAAGGAGAAACCGATGGGTCAGGAGGCGGCTTGCGCCTTTTCTTCTGGGGGATGCATGTATCTTGTCACTGCAGCACGAATAGCGGTGGCAGACAGGTTTGAACAATGCAGTTTCCCTTCAGGCAATCCCCCCAACGCCGCAGCTACTTTTTCATCTGTAACTGCAAGCGCTTCAGTTAGGGTCTTTCCTTTGACCATAGTGCTCGCCATGGATGTTGTGGCTATAGCAGCCGCACATCCGTAGACCTTATACTTAATGTCGGTTATTATATTATCGTCTATTTTTAAAAAAATAAGGATGGCATCGCCACATCCCGGGTCACCAACCTTAACCACAACATTCGGATTTTCTATGGTTCCGACATTGCGCGGATTGGAAAAATGCTCTACAACTGCGTCGGTGTACATGACAGAATGTTCCTTTCGTTTATGTGCGTCAGTTCCACGTGGGCTTGTGCGTTTATTTTATATACATTAGGGTCCAGATTCGGCTATCACGCCTATCTGGCACCGAACGCGGGAATCATACCTTCGCAGCAAGGGAAAAAGCAACCGCGGGTGTGCAATAAAACAGCTGTGGGCAAAGACCGGCAGAAACAATTGCCCTTAGCCCACGCACACATTCACTATTAGCCATGTAATGCGCCTTCTCTAACACCCCCTAAAATGAAAGTGGGCAACGGAGCACACTCAACGAATCCACCCAAAAGACCCAGCTTAAATGCAACCCTGTAAACAGGTCTTACTTTCTGCTTGGACACATCAGGTAAAATGAAACCTTATACCCTAGAAATTCTTACACACATGCGCGAAGAGATCGCCGCCAGCAATGGAAATGAGGTGTTTTTTGCTGCCTCCCTTGGCTGTAAAGACGAACTCGCTTCAATCCGCACTATTGCACGCGGCAACGAGAGTGCAGTTCCGGCCATTCTCAACGCCTGCCGCAATGCGGATCTCGTGGTGCACAATCACCCCAGTGGCAACCTTTCTCCCTCTGCTGCTGATCTAGATATTGCCGGACGCCTCGGAGAAGGGGGGATTGCGTTTCACATCATCGACAACGACGCGACCACCTTTTACAAGGTCACTGAAATCCAGCCCCGCTCCCAACCCGCCCTGATCGACTATGCCAGAATCGCATCTCTGCTTGGACCTGACGGCCCTCTGACCACACGGATGGACAATTACGAAGAGCGCCCGGAGCAGCTGCAGATGGCGTTCACCGTGTCCGAGGCCTTCAATACCGAGCGTATAGCCACCATCGAGGCTGGAACTGGGACCGGCAAAAGCTTAGCATACCTGATTCCTGCCTTACTGTGGGCTATCGCCAGCGGTGAAACGGTTATAGTCTCCACCAACACCGTAAACCTACAAGAGCAACTCATGCGCAAGGACTTACCCTTGTTGCGCCGCATCATTCCTGAGAGTTTCAACGCTGTCCTGGTTAAAGGGCGCGCCAACTACCTGTGCTTGCGCCGTCTGCAGCAGG
>JAQUDG010000142.1 GCA_028685815.1 Desulfuromonas sp. | reverse complement strand
AACCAGTACGGTCTCCATCTCTGAATCCTCCTTTAACACCAGCGTGCCGGGATTATCGTTAAAACTTGAACGCACGTGAAGCACCACGCCGTATTTTTTTGCGAACTCAACTGAACGGATCTGCAGGATTTTCGCCCCGAGCGACGCCATTTCAAGCATCTCATCGTAGGTGATTTTCTCAATTTTGCTGGCATCCGCAGCAATCCGTGGGTCCGTAGTATATACCCCGTCCACATCGGTATATATTTCGCACACATCCGCCTTCAAAGCCGCTGCCACCGCCACCGCCGAGGTATCGGAACCACCACGTCCCATGGTCGTGATATTGCCTTCAGCGTCGATCCCCTGAAACCCTGCGACGACAACGATGCTGCCACCGGTAAGATCCTGACGGATATTATCCTGCCCGATCTCTTTGATGCGCGCCTTGGCGGAAGCACCGTCAGTTATGATGGGAACCTGATGTCCCAGGTAACTCTTGGCTTTATATCCCATGGATTGCAAACACATGGCCAATAAAGCGATAGTCACCTGCTCGCCGGTAGAAACCAACACATCGTATTCCCGCTCACTGGGGAATTCACACATCTCGTTGGCCATCGCAACCAGTTTGTTGGTTTCCCCCGACATAGCGGATAAGATCACCACGACTTCGTTGCCGTCATCGTAGGTTCGCGCCACGCGCTGGGCAACATTCCTGATTTTATCAATTGTTCCTACGGAAGTTCCGCCGTACTTCTGAACTACAAGAGCCATTGTTCTCTGTCCTCCCCGGGAGCATCCTCTTACGCATAGCGCAGATGAAAAACCCCCGCAATAACCTACGTGGCCATTTATCAGCTTCTGCATATTTCATGTCTGGGCATGTCTATTGCCATACCCACACCCCAGACAGAAGCGCAGCATAAACTTGTAACAATATTTCCCCCTGCGGTCAAAGCTTTTCAACCTCTCGCGCAGAGGCGTACATCACTGGATCTTCACGGTATTTTATACCAAATGCAATACGTGGTCATGCTACCCATCTGCGCCCAAATGCACGCCATACCTCTGGCTGTCCCAAACAGAAATCTCCCAGAGCGACACAACGGATACGCCGCGCGCATTCACTTTCCCAACTCAAGGTAATGTGCAGAGCATTGTGATGTAACTCAGGATAGTGTTCCGCCCATTCAACAATGGCAACTCCATTGCCGTGCAAGTAATCGTCAAACCCCAGTTCATCCAGTTCATCAGGATCGGACAGGCGATAGAGGTCAAAATGGTATACCGTTGAATGTCCGTTCTCGGTATGCGCCTGATATTCGTGCATCAGGGTATAGGTCGGGCTTGTGATGGCAATCTCGGCACTTACGCCGACCCCTCGGGCAATGGAACCACTGAGGCAGGTTTTTCCCGCACCGAGCTCGCCACATAAGAGCACCAGTGCACCCGGTACCAGTAGGCTTCCGAGGTCATGCCCGAAGCGCTGGGTATGCTCAGCACTGGTACTGGTAAATTCACACAGGATCAAGCATCTGCTCCAGCGCTGGAATTATCGCTCATGCTACGGACAATATCCAGACGTCCGACAACCCCAACTAACTTGCCTGCCTCTAGGACTGGAATAAGGTGCACCTTATGTTTAACCATCATCTCCGCTACCTCGGAAGCGTGGGTATCGGGGGCACAAGTAACAACCTTGCGCGTGCATACTTCACCCACGGTGCGCGCAGTTATTCTCTTTACCTGATCGGTGAAGTTTTTTTCACTTTCAAGATATAGTACCCAGTCAAATATGGAAATCACTGTGGGTATGTGCAGGGGACGATCACTCTCAATCAGATCGGTCGATGAGATAATCCCGAACAGGGTATTGTCCGCGTTCACTACCGGCATCACGCTGACCCCGCTTTTCTCCAGTAGGGCACCAAAGTTCTGTATAGTTGTTTGTGGTTCTACGCTGATCACTTCAGCGGTCATTATATCGCGGGCATATGCCATGGGGATATTCTCCTCGAAAATATATTAACTTACATTAAATGGTGCCTAACGATGCAGTAGGCTTGAACAACTCGGCATAGAGCCAGGCTCACACGCTGTAGGATGATGATGTAAGATTCTGCCGAGCCATGCCTAGCATTTTTGCAACATCGGTGGCGGTGTATCCAGCGGAGCCATACTGCAGCGCACACATGTCAGCAGCGCAGCCATGCAGATACACTCCGAGGGTGGCGGCGTCGAAAGGTGCAAG
Organism: Desulfuromonas sp.; assembly: GCA_028685815.1. Taxonomy (GTDB): domain Bacteria; phylum Desulfobacterota; class Desulfuromonadia; order Desulfuromonadales; family Desulfuromonadaceae; genus JAIVHC01. The sequence goes on along the minus strand of JAQUDG010000142.1, from coordinate 3,360 downwards.
ACCCTGGGCAATAAACGCAGTGATGACGCCTGTCAGCACATCTCCCATACCGCCGCTGGCCATGCCAGGGTTGCCACTGGAATTAATGCGCACCGCACCATACGGGTCGGCGACAACAGTTCTGGCCCCTTTTAACACCACAATAACCCCACAGTGGGCGGCGAATTCCTGTGCCGTACGTACACGCTCCGCCTGAACCTGCGCCACACTGCAACCACACAGGCGCGCCATCTCTCCAGGATGAGGTGTCACGACTGTTGCTCCAGGGCGTTGCTTAAAGATTTCGGGTGCGGTCGCTACTACATTTAGGCCATCAGCATCGAGTACCAGGGGCAGCGGACACCGAGTCACCAGTTCACGCACCATGCGGGTGCACTCCTCCCCCAGTCCGAGCCCAGGGCCAACGGCAACTACATTGCGTTCCTGCCACAGGTGCTCTAACTCAGACAGGATTTCGACGCTCCAACCGGTAGCGCTGGTTCCATGGGTCATCACTTCAGGTATGTGCCCAGCAATACTGTCCTGCACCGCAGCAGGAGTGACCAGCGTCACCAGTCCGCTACCAGAGCGTACGCACGCCTCAGCTGCCATCTGGGCTGCACCCCCCTTCCCGGGAGTACCGGCAATAATCAAGCTATGTCCACAATCACCCTTATGCGCATCGGAACGGCGCGGTGGCACCAATCGCTGCGCTTCAGCAGCATCAATAAACAGCAGTGTATCCGCAACCGAGTCGCGCAACACCCTTGGCATGCCGATATCGGCCACATACAAAGTGCCGCCGACGCTGTACGCCGGAGCACTAACTTGCCCCACTTTGGCGCAGGCGAAACTGATAGAGCAATCAGCCTTTACCGCTTCTCCAAGAATTTCGCCACTAGTTGCGTCAACCCCAGAGGGCATATCCACCGCAGCAACTACCGCCGCCGCCGCGTTAATCCAGTGCAGTGCCTTAAGATAATGTCCCCCGAGCGCAGAGGTGAGGCCATTGCCAAACATGGCATCGATGATGAGAACATCTCGGCACGGCAAGGTCGACAGCACGGTTTCCAGTTCGACAGAATCGGGAGCGAACACAATATCAACATCTGCGCGCTGCAGGATTTCAAGATTAGCTGCCGCGCTACCTTCAAGCGCTTCTGCGTGGGCCAGCACCACCACCTGTACTTCCCAACCACGAAGCTGTAAATGGCGCGCAATGACATATCCGTCGCCACCGTTATTTCCCTTGCCGCTGAAGATTAGAGCACGATTGAGAGACACACCTGAACAATGCGTGTGGTAGCGCGTGTGCAGAATATCCGCCGCACTACGTCCGGCATTTTCCATCAACACTACCGCAGGAACGCCGTAGGTTTCAATTGCGCAGTTATCCATCTCCCGCATCTGCGCCGCAGTAACCAGTTTCATGCCCCCTCCAGTACTACCGTGGCCACGGCATATTCACGTTCGTGGGAATAGGATAGAAAAATTGTCTGCAAACCTCGAGCACTGAACGCTTGTGCCGTTGCACCTGCAAGGTGCAAGGATGGCGCGCCATAGTGATCTCTGCGCACTTCCATGTCCAGCCAAGAGAGTCCATCACGCAAGCCGGTTCCCAGGGCTTTTAAAAACGCCTCTTTGGCAGCAAAACGCGCCGCCAGATGCTCTGGAGCTTGACGGCGAGGCAGCGAGTATTCAAGTTCGGCGGGGGTAAATAGGCGTTCCAACACCCCGCGGTTATTCCGAGCGATAAACTCCGCGAAGCGCTCTACGTGCACAATATCGGTTCCGATGCCGGCGACAGCCATGCGTATTTACCTTCCAGGCATTAGCAACAGCGCCTTCATCTCGCGCACTGCGCGCTACAACCCCACCAACACGGCACGTGAGATAATACTGTGCCCGATATTGTATTCAGCGATACCGCCTAAGGCAACTACCGCCTGTACATTTTGATAGTTGAGTCCGTGGCCGGCATTTACCTGTAAACCGCTGGCGCGACTTAGGCTGATAGCCGCAGCAATCTCTTCAAGTTCTGTCTGCCGCTTTTGCTCCGAAGTGGCATTGCAGTATGTCCCGGTGTGGATCTCAATCGCTTCTGCTTTTAGCGCTGCTGAGCATTCAATCTGATCTGGATCGGGGTCAACAAACAAACTCACCTTGATGCCAGCCTGGTGCAACTGTTCGATACATCCGCCCAAAGATTCCGCCTGTCCGACCACATCCAGCCCCCCTTCAGTGGTCAGCTCTTGGCGTTTCTCAGGCACTAAGGTTACGCAATATGGACGAATTTCACATGCGATAGCTACCATTTCTGCCGTTGCGGCCATCTCCAGATTTAATGGCGTCTGCAAAATTTCACGCAAAATTCGCACATCCCGATCTTGGATATGACGGCGGTCTTCGCGCAGGTGAACGGTGATGCCATCTGCGCCGGCCAATTCCGCGATAATGGCAGCTGCTATAGGATCAGGTTCGGTACCACCGCGAGCTTGGCGGATGGTAGCAACATGGTCAATATTAACTCCCAGTCGTGCCTGTATCATTTCGGTTGCCCTCCAAGAGAATCAATCACCTGTGCGGCGATTTCATCTGCCATAGCCTCAATCCGCTCCCGATTCGGCCCCTCAAGCATGATGCGCAGCAAGGGTTCTGTGCCAGAATAGCGAATCAACAGACGTCCCTTATCACCCAGTTCTTCCTCACATTTGCTGATAACATCCTGCACGGCCCGAATCTGACTGATATCTTTTCTCTGTGCTACGCGCACATTCAGCAGAACCTGCGGCAGAGCTGTCATCGCAGCAGCTAGTTCTGACAGGGTTTTATTTTTTTCACGTATGATGCGCAGTACTTGTAGCGCGGTAAGGGTTCCGTCTCCGGTGGTACTGTATTCAGAAAAAATCATATGGCCGGACTGTTCCCCGCCAAAATTATACCCGTGTTCCAGCATCTGCTCATGCACATAACGGTCACCTACTGCAGTCTTGACTACGTTGATACCCAATTTCTGCATGGCCAAATCAAGGCCCATATTGCTCATCACCGTGGTGACCAAGGTGTCATGAGCTAGCTCGCCCTGCTCATGGAGATAAGCAGCGCAGATGGCCATAATGTGATCGCCATCAACCTCGTCTCCGTTCTCGTCCACAAAAATCACCCGATCAGCGTCACCGTCCAAGGCAATCCCAACATCGGCGCCGTACTTCTTCACCGCCTGCGCTACAACCTCAGGGTACAAGGAGCCGCATCCAGCATTGATGTTGGTGCCATCTGGTGAAACCCCGAGACGAATCACTTCGGCACCAAGCTCTTCAAACACCGCCGGAGCTACCTTGTATGCCGCGCCATGAGCACAGTCGAGCACAATGCGCATCC
>JAQUDG010000141.1 GCA_028685815.1 Desulfuromonas sp. | reverse complement strand
CACCGGCTACAGCTATGGCGTTGAACTGGCACAGCTCGGCGCATGCCCCACAGGCAGTGCAGCGTTCTTGATCAATCTGTGGCACCGGGCGGGTTTGCTCCGTGTGGCAGTGACACTGCGGACGGATAAATAAATGTGCGTTAGGCTCTTCTACGTCGCAGTCCCGCAGGGTGACGGGAATTCCTGCCGCTTCGGCCAGGGCCGTCGCCAGGGTGGTCTTACCCGCGCCTCCCTTGCCTGAAGCGATGGCCAGGGTAAAGATGGGAGCTTTGGGCTGAATATCATTGGTTTTCATACGGTGTTAACTCCAGTGTGCTTCTGCGTTAGCGCTGCTGGCTTCCTCCAGTTCTCCGGCGAGGAACGCTTTTAACGCTGCGCCCACCGAAGATAGTTTGGTGTGATAGATTTTTACTCCGGCGGCCTGCAGAACCTGAAAGGCCTTGGGACCGCAGTTGCCGGTAACCACAGCGGTGGCTCCAGCGTTGACTACGTTCTGGGCTGCTTGAATCCCTGCGCCTTGGGCTGCATTCATGTTTTGGGTATTTTCTAGGATGGAAGCGGCGTCGGTATCGGTGTTTACGATAATGAATTGTTTGGCACGGCCAAAGCGTTGATCCAGATCGGAGTCAAGGTCCGTTCCTGTAGCTGAAAAGGCAACGTTCATGCTGGTCTCCCTTATGTGTGTACCGGTGTGCATTTCGGTATGGGGTTATTGAAAGGTGCTGCTGGGTTATGGTGCAAAACATGCCGGCGCCGCAGGGACACTGGTGTGCCCCTGCGTAATCTGCATCAAGAGCGTTCGCTGAGTTGCTGTTTTATTTCTGCAATTTGAGCTTCGAGGTTCTGGGCCTTGCGGCTCAAGTCTGAGTCCGCAGATGGTGCGGTGTTGAGGTTGGCACCCATACGCTGACGTTGTTCCTGTCCCATGCCGCTTCCTGCGCCTTGGTTGAGACTGCGCCCCAGGCCACGACCACCCCCTCTGCAGCCCATACCAGCACCGCGACCACCCCCGCGTCCACCCCCGTGTCCACCGACAGTGGTGCATCCAGGTTCGTTATTTCCGGCGCAAAGTCCTGCTCCGCGTCCTGTTTTGCTTCCCTGTCCATTTGGTCCACTTCTATCGCCTCTAGGCATAGTAATTCTCCTTTTTAGTGGGTTGTCCTGTGGAAATCACAGAATTATGTTGCACTTTGGGCGGCGTAAATTTCAGCTGCCTTCGCGTTCATCGTTGTGCTCACCATCGCGCTCATGGTTCTGGTGGGTAACGTCCAAGGCTGTGTGCTTCCCGACGACAGCCAGCCCCACGTCCGGTTTGTCCCGCTGTGCCGTGATTCTGTCGCCCACGTTGCTGGCAGCCACATCCCGGCATGGTTTGAGCGGCGGTTTCAATGTCACCGTTGCGTAGAGCCTGTATCACTTCGGTGACGCTACCCGCTGCGAAGGGGATAACGTTGAGCCCCGCAGCGCAGGCAGCACGTAACAGCGGGCGCGAGATAGCGCCGCACACCAGCACCTTGACGCCGCTCTGGGCCAGAGCTTCTATCTTGGCAAAGGGGGATTGCGGCAGCGCCCTAGTTTCGGCAGTGGATGTGGGATCGGCGGCATCTACAACAAGAACACTTCCGGCGACGTCGAACACCGGAGCGATGCGGTCATTCCATATGGTGATGCCTGCTTTCATGTGAACTTGCCTCCCGCCTGGGTTTTATTATCTCAGGGACCAGCAAACTGCGTATGCCACTGCCTCTTGGCTGACTGCACCTGACGTGCCAACCATGCAGATGGAGGGGATGGATTTTTCTTGCTGTGTATGAAACCTATTGTAATAACAGAGTATTTATGCTTTAGCTTGTTATATGTTTGAGGTTTGGGGGTGTGGCAGAAGAGTGATTTGTCCACCTGTAGTAGCGCTTATGCTACTGATGTTTCAGGGTGCAGTAGCATAAGCGCTACGGTGAAGTGGCAGGCTAAATCAGGATATATGCCGTCCATTTTGGGAAGGCAGAGGGATAGCGAGGGCTTTGATCTTGCGGTACAGGGTGGTTTTGTGGATTCCTAGAGCGCGGGCCGCTGCTTGGCGATTATAGTTGTGCTCCTCCAAAGCTGCGAGGATGGCGTGTTTCTCACTTAAGTCGCGCTGGATGCGTATTCCGGTTTCGGAATTGTTGGCACTAACTAGGGGGTGGCTGCCACGCAGGGTGGCGGGCAGGTGTGCGGGTTCGATCATCTCGCTGCGGCATAAAACAAAGGCGCGCTCAACGATATTTTCAAGTTCGCGCACATTCCCGGGCCAGTCGTGCGCCATGAGCAGGTTCATGGTGTCGGGCAGGCAGCCCTGAATAGCGCGGTTCTGGGTCTGGTTGAAGCGCCGGATGAAATGGGCAACCAGAAGGGGGATGTCCTCCATGCGCGCGCGCAAGGGAGGGAGCTCCAAGGTTATTACCTGGATGCGGTAAAATAGATCCTGGCGAAAGGCCCCTTCAGTCACCATATCGGCTAGGTTGCGGTTGGTGGCGGCGATAATCCGGGCCTCTAGCGGCTCCGGTTTGGTTCCTCCCAACGGTTCGAACTGGAGTTCCTGAAGCACTCGCAGAAGTTTAACCTGCTGGAGCGCACTGATTTCACCGATCTCATCGAGGAACAGGGTCCCGCGCCCGGCAAGGTGCAGGCGTCCTGGCTTATCCTGCTGCGCTCCGGTAAACGCCCCTTTTTTATAACCAAACAGCTCCGACTCCAGCAGGTTGTCGGGCAAAGCGCCGCAGTTTACTGCAACAAAGGGCTCGTCGGCGCGTGCCCCGCTAGAGTGGATGGCGCGCGCCACAAGTTCTTTGCCGGTGCCGGTCTCCCCTTCGATTAATACGGTACTGGAGCTGGCGGCCAGGGTTGGGATGAGATCGAACACTGGCTTCATGGTGCTGCTGTGGCTGATGAGATCGCCGATGTGGTAGCGCTGCTGCAGCGTGTTGCGCAGGATCTCGATCTCACTTAAATCGCGAAAGGTTTCTGCGCCGCCGATGACATTACCGGCGGCATCGCGCAGAACGGCGGTGGAGATACTAATGGGGACGCGTTGGCCGTCGGCGCGGATAATAAACCCCTCGCGCTGGACTATGGGTTTGCCGCTCTGCAGGGTTTCGGCTAGGGCGCAGTTGCTCTCACACAAGCTGCAGCGAAACACCTCAGAGCATATCTGCCCAATGGCGTCTTCGCGCTCCACCCCAGTTATTTCTTCTGCTGCGCGGTTGAATGAGGTGATGCGCCAGGTGGCATCGACGGTAAATACCCCGTCACATATGCTTTCGAGGATCGCCTCAGTTGAGGCATGATCCAGCGGTTTTATCCCCATATCGGCATATCTTTCGCGGTTAATCTTTTTCCGTTCACTAGGTCGAATCAGCCATCACCGATCACGTATTGCTCCATATGAAAATTAGGGCGGGAGATGACGGTGATCTGCTTTTGGAACTGAAGCTCAATTTCGTCAATAATGCAGCGCTCTTCATCGTAGAGTAGGGTCGCCACATCGGGGTGCACCTGCAGATTGATACGGTATCCGGGCAGATTGCGCGCTTCGCGTTGGAGCTTGCGGAATATTTCAAAGGCCATGGTGGTACGGCTTTTGATATACCCGGTGCCATCACAGTAGGGGCAGGGCTCACACAGGGTGCGGCCGATGCTTTCGCGCACCCGTTTGCGGGTCATTTCTACCAGGCCCAGCTCGGAAATCTTCAAAATATTGGTCTTGTTTTTGTCCCCTTTGAGGGCTTCTTCCAAGCTGCCGTGTACTTGATCACGGTGGAGCTCTTTTTCCATATCGATGAAATCTATGATGATCAGGCCGCCGATGTTGCGTAGGCGTACTTGGTAAGCGATCTCCTTGACCGCTTCAAGGTTGGTTTTGAGGATGGTGTCTTCCTGATTGCGTTTGCCCACATAACGTCCAGTATTGACGTCGATCGCGGTTAGCGCCTCTGTCTGTTCTATTATGATATAGCCGCCGCTCTTGAGCCACACCTTGCGCTCTAGGGCGCGGGCGATTTCGATCTCCAATCCACACATATCGAACAGAGGAATATCGTCGGTGTAGAGCTGAATATTGCATTGCAAATTTGGCATATAGGTACTTAAGAACTTGAGGATTTTGTCGTGCTCTTCCTGGGAATCAACCACAATATCCTTGATATCCTCAGTGAGAATATCGCGCAGCACCTTACTGGTAACATCCAGATCCGAGTGAACCAGAGCCGGAACGCTCATACTGCTCTGGTGCTGATCAATATCGCACCAGAGCTCGGCCAGATAGTTCATGTCGGCACGCAGCTCCTCTTCACTTTTTCCCTCGGCGGCGGTGCGTACGATAAACCCGCTGTGCGGCGGCCTGATTCTCTCTACGATCTCACGCAGACGTTCCTTTTCCTCCGGGTTCTCGATGCGACGCGAGATCCCGATGTGATCTATCGTCGGCATGTACACCAGATGGCGCCCTGGCAGGGAGATGTGGGAACTTATGCGTGCCCCCTTGGTCCCCAAGGGCTCCTTGGCCACCTGCACTAGGATGTCCTGCCCTTCGTCGAGAAGGGTTTCAATCGGCGGCAGAGGCTGTTCCACCTCGGTTTCGCCGTTTTCGGTCTCAGTTGAATCGGGCTCACTGGTGTCGCTGCGACCATCGATATAATCGACCACAGCCTCCATTTCGTCAAAGACGTCGGCGACATACAAAAAAGCCGCTTTGTCGAGGCCGATATCGACGAAAGCGGCCTGCATGCCTGGCAGTACGCGTATAACCCGTCCTTTGTAGATGTTGCCCACAATGCCTAGGTCGCAACTGCGCTCAATATAGAGCTCGGAGATGTGTCCATTCTCCTGCAGTGCCACCCGAGTTTCGTGGGCGGTTTTGTTGATGACCAGTTTCCTTGCCATGGTCGGAACTCCTTTGGTTTTAGATGATAGTTATAAATATATGTGAGTATGTATATGTGTGTGGATTCAGAATAGTTTTATACTGCTTGGTTCTCACCCTTGCGTGGCGCGGAGACATATGGATAGCTCCGCCATCGCAGCATAAACTGGGGGCCCCGCATTTCTGGTAGCAGTAAGTTTCCCCGCGGCTCAAATTGCGCAGCAAAATGATATGGGGAACCTTCAATGGTCTATTTATATGTCAGATTAAGCTCTCTGGCTAGCTTTGACGTATGTGGATTCTGTCAGAGGGTATTTTTCATGCTAACCTTGGTTTTACGTATCCCCATGGAGCGCACTTGTTCCTGCGCAACGCGCAGCAGATACGCGGTGATCACCACGGGGCTACCTTTGTGCAGAGTTAGCTCCATTCCCTCCTTATCCAGACGCAGGTCGGCAATGTCAGGACGCAGATCTACCTCCACTTGCTTATCTTTTTTGGTGCGGGTGTGGAGGATGCTTTCAGCCCCCAGGGCAGCATTGATGCGCGCATGGAGGTCTGGCGGAAACTCGGGGTTGAGTGGCACCCAGTAGGTGCTGGTATGGATAGCCATAGCTGGGACGGGGCTATTCCAGGGGAGTTCATGCGCGTGCTCGACCTTGAAATCTTTTGGCAACTCGGCGTTGAGTCTGGCAACAAAGGCTGCAGGGTCT
>JAQUDG010000140.1 GCA_028685815.1 Desulfuromonas sp. | reverse complement strand
CAATAGTAAAATCTTCCCTGGGAGTCAGGGTGGCCCGCTGATGCATGCCATTGCCGCTAAGGCGGTCGCATTTAAGGAGGCGCAGGATAAAAACTTTACCACTTATGCGCACCAAGTGGTTGCCAATGCCAAAGCTTTGGCGCAAGGTTTGCTAGAGCAGGGATTCAATTTGGTATCAGGCGGAACTGACAATCACTTGGTTCTGGTTGACCTGAGCAACACTGAAACCACCGGGAAAATGGCGGAAAAAGCCTTGGAAGACGCCGGCATTACCGTCAATAAAAATGCGGTACCGTTCGATACGCGCTCCCCCTTTGTCACCAGTGGTTTTCGTATCGGCACTCCGGCTACGACTACCCGGGGCTTGAAAGAGGAGCAAATGAAGCAGGTAGCCTGCTGGGTGCGACGCGCTTTAGACAACATCGACAACGCAGAGGCACTCGCCGGCATTCGTGCCGAAGTCAAGGAGCTGTGTCAAAAATACCCACTCTATGCCCATAGACTGAAATAGGCCAAATCGATGTCTAGACCATCCTGGGAAGAATATTTTATGGATATTGCGCGGCTGGTTGCCAGCCGCTCAACCTGCTTGCGCCGCCAAGTTGGTGCAGTGCTGGTTAAAGATAAAAATATTCTTGCTACTGGATACAACGGTACCCCCAAAGGAATTGCACACTGTGATACGCGCGGATGTCTGCGGGATAAACACAAGGTGCCCTCTGGACAGCGGCACGAATTATGTCTTGGATTGCATGCAGAACAAAATGCCATCGTTCAGGCGGCTAAACATGGCACGAACATCTCTGGATCGACGCTGTACTGTACCCATGCACCCTGTGTGATATGTGCTAAAATGCTGATCAATTCTGGGATAGAAACCATCGTATATCTCGACGGTTATCCCGATGAACTTGCTGCGGCTCTGCTCGAAGAGTCAGGTCTGCAGGTGCATTGCTTTCAACCAGAAACAAAGGAATAGCCGATGAAGTGTCCGTTTTGCGGGTGCCTGGAAACCCGGGTCATTGATTCGCGCCTAGGCAAAGAGGGCAACAATATCCGGCGGCGGCGCGAATGTAGTGAGTGTGAACGCCGCTTTACCACCTACGAACGGGTAGAAGAGATTCTGCCCATGGTGGTTAAGAAGGATGGACGCCGCGAACCTTTTGACCGCTGCAAGATTACCGCTGGAATCCGCCGTGCCTGTGAAAAACGCCCCATTCCCATCGAAACCATCGAAAAACTGGTGGATGGACTTGAAAGGCAACTACAGGAATCTTCGGAGCGTGAGATTCAGGCTGCGGTTATCGGAGAAGCGGTCATGAAGGCGTTACACGCATTGGACGAGATCGCTTACGTTAGGTTTGCTTCTGTCTACCGCCAGTTTAAAGACATTAATGAATTTATGGAAGAACTCACCGATATTCTTAGGCGACAGAACTCGGATCTACAGAGTTTGAAATAGGTAAGGCGCCCCCAAAACAAAGCTTCGAAGTGTTGGTACTTAAACTGTGAATAAAACTCAGCCTAAACATACAGATCTCCATGCAGAGCACGAGACTCATGTTACATACATGCGCCAGGCCTTGGAACTAGCACGCAGGGGTGAGGGGCGTACTGCACCCAACCCCGCTGTTGGGGCGGTAATTGTTGCGGATGGGAAAGTGGTGGGGCGAGGTTATCAGCCTAAAGCGGGCGAAGCACACGCCGAAATATTTGCCCTACGTGAAGCTGGTAGCAGCGCCCAAGGCGCGGATGCTTATGTAACCTTGGAACCGTGTTCCCATCACGGGCGTACAGCTCCCTGCTGCGATGCCTTGATCGCCGCGGGAATTCGACGGGTTTTTGTGGGACTTTGCGACCCTAATCCTCTGGTTGATGGCCGTGGTGTCAGACGGCTGCGTGCCGCTGGCGTTGAAGTGGTGACCGGAATCCTGGAAGCGGAATGCCGCTACTTATGTGCCCCATTTGTCAAACATGTTACAACTGGACGTCCTCTAGTCGTGTTGAAGAGTGCCATAACCCTTGATGGAAAGACCGCCACATCCACAGGATCATCACAGTGGATTACCGGCTCTGAAAGTAGGGCGCATGTGCATCAGGTGCGCGACCACGTGGATGCTATTCTAGTTGGGATCGGTACTGTGCGGGCCGACAATCCTCGTTTGACTACACGACTCGACGAGAAGCCTGGACATGATCCAATTCGGGTTGTGCTGGATTCTAACCTGAGCATCGAGGAGTCGGCGGCACTGGTACAACACAATTCAACCGCCTTAACCCTAATTATGACCACTGCCAGTGCAGATGCCCACAAGCGTTCTAAACTGGAAGCCTGCCCTCTAGTGGAAGTTGTCAACGTCGCGCAGGATGCAACAGGACGGATTGACCTGAAAGCGGTTCTTGCCGAACTGGGTAGGCGTCAGATTCAGAGTGTGTTGGTTGAAGGCGGTGCCCAGGTCAATCAGGCTCTGCTCCAGCAAGATCTGGTTGATAGGGTTATGTTCTATATCGCGCCTAAGTTGCTTGGTGGGTCAGATGGTTTCGGTATTTTTTCCGGTACCGGGCCGGAATGGCTGGATGCGGCGCTAAACATAGATATTACCAATGTGCGTCGCTTTGGTGTAGATATCCTCATAGAGGGCGAGGTGTGTAGATGTTTACCGGTTTAATAGAGGACCTCGGGCGTATCGACAGCATAAATCGGCGCGGAAACAGCTTCAGGCTCAAGGTGGCAACCAGTCTACCGCCGACAGAAATTGCTTTGGGAGACAGTATTGCGGTTAATGGTGTGTGTCTTACGGTTGTCATGCACAACGCAGGGGTCTTTGAGGCTGATGTTTCACCAGAAACCATGCAGAGTAGTACCTTCAATGCCTTAAGCGTCGGGGGTAGGGTGAACCTCGAACGTGCCCTGCGGCTAGGTGATCGCCTCGGTGGGCATCTGGTAAGTGGGCATATTGACACCGTTGGCACCATTGTGCAGCGAACCCAAGATGATATAGCTGTCCGTTTCAGTATTGAATTACCGCGCAAGTTCATGCGCTACGTAATAGGGAAGGGCTCCATTGCGATTGATGGTATAAGTTTGACCGTCAATCAGGTGACAGACACTACGTTTTCTGTTGCAGTTATTCCGCACAGTCTTGCCAAAACCACCTTACAGCACTATGGTGTGGGCGCTAAGGTAAATATAGAAACAGATATGCTGGGACGCTACATAGAAAAACTGCTTAGCTCAGACTCTGATGCCGCGGAACAGAATGCGCCTGCCACCGGAACGGGCCTGAGTTGGGCCAAACTGGCGGAAAACGGTTTTTTTTGACGTAAAATCATTAAGCGTAGATTACATATACTTGGAGAAATATAGATGCCCATTGCACGTGTAGAAGCAGCACTGGAAGATATCCGCCAGGGGAAAATGGTGATTTTGGCCGACGATGAAGATCGCGAAAATGAGGGCGATCTCACCATGGCTGCAGAGATGGTTACCCCCGAAGCCATTAATTTTATGGCAAAAGAGGGGCGTGGCCTTATATGTCTTTCCTTGACGGAAGAGCGCGCTGACCTACTTGATCTCCAACCCATGGTTGCGGATAATAATTCTGCCTTTGAAACAGCCTTCACTGTTTCCATTGAAGCCAAGCAAGGGGTTACCACTGGAATTTCCGCCGCAGATCGGGCGCATACCATCAAGGTGGCCATAGATGACAACTCCACCAGTACAGATTTGGCACGTCCAGGACACGTATTTCCACTACGCGGGCGCAAGGGTGGAGTTATGGTGCGCACTGGGCAGACGGAAGGCTCCATCGACTTGTCACGTTTAGCGGGACTGAAACCAGCTGGTATTATATGCGAGATCATGAATGATGACGGAACCATGGCGCGCATGCCGCAGCTAGAAGAGTTCGCCAGCAAGCATGACCTTAAAATTGTCACCGTGGCTGATCTGATCGCCTATCGGATGCGTACCGAGCTTATGGTGCGCCGCGCGGCAGAAACCATTCTGCCCTCGTGCCATGGAGGCGAATTCAAGTTGATCGTATACGAAAATGATATTGATGACGCTAATCACCTCGTTTTGCAGAAGGGTGAAATAAACCCAGACTCTCCTGTCCTGGTGCGGATGCATTCCGAATGCCTGACTGGCGATGTGTTTGGCTCCATGCGCTGCGACTGTGGCGACCAACTCCGCGCTGCCATGGAGCAAATCGATAAAGCTGGCTCAGGATTAGTAGTATATCTGCGCCAAGAAGGGCGCGGAATTGGCCTGGTAAATAAACTCAAAGCCTATGCTCTGCAGGATTGTGGTCAGGACACCGTTGAGGCCAACGAGTCCCTTGGTTTCCAAGCTGATCTGCGCGACTATGGTATTGGTGCCCAGATTTTGGCCGAACTGGGGGTAAAGAAAATTCGTCTTATGACCAACAATCCCAAGAAGATTATTGGTCTTGAAGGATATGGACTAGAGGTGGTGGAGCGCATTCCCATAGAAATTGAAGCCACCTGTGACAATGCTCGTTATCTGGAAACCAAGAGGTGCAAACTCGGGCATTTGCTCACACATCTGTAACCACAACCCCTATCATTTGCGGAGCTGTAGATGATCAAAAACATATCAGGCAACTTAGATGCAACCGGACACAAATATGCCATTATTGTGAGCAGATTTAACAGTTTCATCTGTGAGCGTTTAGTCGAAGGAGCACTTGATGCGAGTTTGCGTCACGGAGCCAGCGAACAGGATATCGAGATCTTTCGTGTACCTGGCGCGTTTGAACTTCCTCTCGCGACCAAAAAGATTGCTCAAACTGGTAAATATGATGCTGTTATCTGTCTTGGAGCCGTTATCCGTGGCGCCACTCCTCACTTTGAGTATGTAAGTGCCGAAGTATCCAAGGGTATTGCGTCGGTTAGCCTCGACACTGGTGTGCCAGTGGCCTTTGGTGTACTCACCACCGATACCATAGAACAGGCCGTAGAGCGCGCCGGTACCAAGGCAGGCAACAAAGGTTTCGAAGCTGCGGTCACCGCAATGGAAATGGTCAACCTCTTCAGAAATATTTAACTATGTCTCTTGGTAATCGCAGAAATGGGCGTGAATACGCCCTTAAGGTATTATATAGCCTCTATGACCAGGATCGCCCGATTCAGGAAGTACTGGCAGATTTTTGGCGCAACTTCCGTTTCAATGACGATGTTCTTGGAGAACCGGAGGAGATGCAAGACAGTGAGGTTTTGCCCGAAGTAAAGGAATTTGCCGAGCAAATTGTCTTGGGTGTCTACGAACACCTGGAAGATATTGATGCTGTTCTGCGCGAAACTTCAAAAAACTGGAGCCTTGACCGCATGGCACGCCTCGATCTCTCTCTCATGCGCTTGGCCTGTTATGAGCTCATGTACATGCCCTCAACCCCTGACCGCGTAGTTATCAACGAAGCTATTGAGATTGCAAAACGATACGGCACCAAAGATACCTCTGCATTCCTCAACGGTGTTCTTGACAAAATCGCACAGCAGGTGAAGGCACGCAGGCAAGAGGAGGCTTAATTTGAAAGCCTCAGGACGAATTTATCTACTCAAGCGACATACGTAAAAAAATGTGCTGGGAAAATACGAGAG
>JAQUDG010000139.1 GCA_028685815.1 Desulfuromonas sp. | reverse complement strand
CCGAAATGTTCCAACGCGGTGTACAAAAGTGCAGTCGCGCTGATTCCGTCCACATCATAATCTCCATGAATGGAGATATATTCACCAGCATCAATAGCACGTAGCAGTCGCTCTACCGCTTTGGGCATATCGGGCAGCAGCAGCGGATCGGGAAGATCCTTCAAGCGTGCGTGCAAGAATGCCTGCGCCTGTTCTTGTGCCACTATGCCCCTCAGCGTCAGCAGCTTTGTCTGCAGAGAACTGATTCCAGGCGAGTCAGCAACATGGTCCGCCTGCCCCACATCAGTCGCCTGCGACTCTGCGCGCTGGTGCCAATCACGCTCGGTATGTACCCGCATAGGAATAAACGTAGATACTTCGGACTTAGATACTTCGGACTTAGACGCCACAAACTACTCCTACAAATAAAAACAGGGCCGCGTATGAATAACGGCCCTGCATATTGTCTTAACTTATTATGTCTGCACCAAATTACCCGTGCTGCCAACCACTAAACCTTCTTTACATAAACCTTGTCCCACGCCAGCAATATTGAGCTAGCAATGAAAATAGATGAATAGGTACCCACAACAATGCCGATAAGTAGAGCAAAGGCAAAATCGTTAATCACTCCGCCGCCGAAGATAAACAGGGCCAAAACCACCAACAAGGTTGTGGTTGAGGTAAGAATGGTACGCGACAGGGTATCATTGATACTGCGGTTGACGATAAACGGAAAATCTTTGTCGTGGTAACGTCCGCGATTCTCCCGAATACGGTCGTAGACGATAATGGTATCGTTCAGCGAGTAACCAACAATGGCCAAAAATGCGGCAACCACGGGCAAGCCAATCTCTTTATCAAACAATGAAAATGCCCCGAAGGTGAGAAGTACATCGTGGATCAGCGCAATAACGGCACCCACGGCAAAGCGCAGTTCGAAACGCCAGCTTATGTATACCAGGATGCCAATCATGGCGTATACAACAGCCAACAGCCCTTTTTGGCGCAAATCCTTGCCCACTTGGGGTCCAACCATTTCGATCCGCCGCAGTTCTACGCTGCCGGCACCGTATTTCTCCTCCAGCTTCTGCATCAGCACCGTACGCAGCCCTTGCAGACCATCGTCCGTTTCTTCTGCTCGGATCAGAAATTCGCTCTGATCATCTCCAAAACGCTGAATCGTGGCAGATGATAGTACCTCGGGCACCAGTACCTCTTTTATCGCAGCGGCGTCTGTAGGACTACTAAAGCGTACCTGGGCTACGGTACCCCCAGCAAAGTCAACCCCGTAGTTGGGCCCTCCCCGCATAATCAAAGCAGCAAAACCAACCAGAATAAGGACAACCGACACTATAGCCGCATACCGACATTTACCTATAAAGTCAATATTTACATCGGGTTTGATCAACTCCATCAGTTGCTCCTTCTTATATGCTGATCTTCCGGACACCACGTACATCCAGGAAGAAATCAAAAATCAGACGTGTAACGAATATGGCGGTAAACATGGAGGCCAGAATCCCTACTGACAGGGTCACGGCAAATCCCTTGACCGGACCAGTCCCGAACTGAAACAAAGCCAGCGCCGCAATCAAGGTGGTTACGTTTGCATCTACAATAGTGATAAAGGCTTTGGCATATCCGGAATCGATAGCGATCCGCGCAGACTTACCGTTGCGCAGCTCCTCACGAATACGTTCAAAAATAAGTACGTTGGCATCAACCGCCATCCCTATGGTGAGGACAATTCCCGCAATACCAGGCAAGGTCAGGGTGGCCTTGAACATCCCTAGCATCGCCATAATAAAAATCATGTTAAGAATCAGGGCCATATTGGCCACTATTCCGGAGGCACGGTAGTAAACCAACATCATCACAATTACCAGCACCGCGCCGATAAGCACCGAGTTGATCCCCTGCTCGATGGAATCGTGCCCTAGGGAAGGTCCGACGGTTCTATTTTCTAAAATGCTGACTGGCGCCGGCAACGACCCAGCACGCAGGATAATGGCTAGATCTGTTGCCTCTTGTTCGGAAAAGGCACCACTTATCTGCGCACTGCCGCCGGATATCCGCTCGCGTATTACGGGAGCGGAATAGACCGTATCATCCAGCACGATGGCCATACGCTTGCCCACACTCGCTGCAGTTATCTGGTCAAAACGTTGTGCCCCAGCGGAGTTGAAGTCAATAGATACGTAAGGTTCGTTATAGCGAGAATCGATGCGCACCTGAGCGTCGGCCAGCAGATCTCCAGTTAGCGCGGCGCGGTCGGTTACCACAATGGGGCGCTCGGTTACTTGGCCTGTGCGCCCATCCACGTTGCGTTCATACAGCAAGGAGGTGCCCGGCTGTAATATGCCAGCCTTGGCTGCTTCGATATCGGCATCCTCAACAACCATCTTGAACTGTAACTGCGCCGTCTTGCCGAGCAAATCTATCGCGCGCTGCGGGTCTTTAACTCCGGGAAGCTGGATAAGAATACGATTCTCGGATTGGCGTTGCAGAACCGGCTCACTCACTCCAAATTGATCCACACGATTCCGCATGGTCTCTAGGGCTTGGCGTACCGCAAAGTCCTCTATCTGGGCGATCTCTTTGTCGCTAAAGCGATAATTCTTCTCAACATAGCCCGACACCGCCGCAATGGTCATAGTCTCAAGGGAGGGGAAGCGTTCACGCATGAGCGCTTCTACTTCTATACCGGCCTCTGCGTCATATACGGTAATCTTCAAGCGCTCGCCGTCGTAACGGTCTACCGCCTTGAAAATTATATCCTGCTCGTTAAGCAGTAGCTCTGTCTCCTCTATAACACTGTCGAGGCGACTCGCTACCGCTTCTTCTACCTCTACCCCCAATACCAGGTGCATGCCTCCTTGAAGGTCCAGACCCAGATGGATTGGATCAAAGAGACTTTGCCACCACATGGGCAGACGATCTTTCATCACCGTAGGTGCCAGCGAGGCGAGGGCTACTAGCAGGCAAAAAAGAACCAGCATTCCACGCATTTTAATGCTGTTCGTCATATCTCAACTCCACTCCTTCAAGAAGACTGTGGGGTGATATCACCCCGGACAAAATTGGTACCGCTCATTTATGCGTTTAAGTGCATAAATGAAAGAATAAAGGGGCTACTCGCTCTGTGCAGGAGCCGCAGAAACAGAGGTGCGGTTAACTTTCAATTTAATCCCTTTATCTACTTCCAGAGTAATTACATCATCCTGTACGGTCACGATTTTTCCGTGAATACCCCCAGCGGTGATGACATTATCGCCAGATTTAAGCGATTCTATCAATTTGCGGTGCTGCTTGGCGCGTTTTTGTTGCGGGCGGATGAGTAGAAAATAGAAAATTGCAAACATCAGAACCAGCATGATCATACCCTCGTAACCCTGCTGGCCACCCTGTCCTGCACTGCCACCCATTGCATAAGCTGTTGAAACCATAATAATTATTCCTCCTGATTAAGTTAATGGCGTAAAATTTCAAGCCCCGTTTATAACCTGTTGAGCCGTGTTTTTCAAGCATAAGACCAACATAGAACCACCTTGGGGTCACTATGGCTATTAAATTGGTCTGGTATTGCGTAAATTTATTTAAGCGCGCATGGAATAAAAATCGGCGTAAAAACGTGCAAAATCGCCATGCTCAATCGCGCTGCGCATCTGCTGCATAAGGTGTAAATAATAATGCAGATTGTGCTGGGTGTTGAGCATTGAGGCGAGGATCTCATTGCTCTTATACAGATGGCGCAAGTAAGCGCGACTGTAGTTGCGGCACACATAGCAATCGCAGAGTGGATCGATCGGCTCGGAGTCGTCTTCATATTGCGCCTGCTTGATGCTGATTTTACCCGTATGCGTGAACAACAGCCCATTTCTAGCATTACGTGTTGGCATGACACAGTCAAACATATCTACCCCGCGTCGCACCCCTTCCACCAGATTTTCAGGTGTGCCCACCCCCATCACATAGCGTGGTTGCTGGGAAGGTAGCAATGGCAAGGTGTAGTCCATTACGGCATACATTTGCTCTGCTCCCTCGCCGACGGATAGGCCGCCAAGCGCGTAACCGTCAAATCCTATATCTATGAGACTCTGCGCACTTTCACGCCGTAGATCTTCATACATCCCCCCCTGCACGATGCCAAACAATCCACTGCCATCGTTGCGGTCGTGAATGTTACGACAACGCTGCGCCCAACGCATGGAACGTGCGGTAGAATCAATTGTATATCCGCGGGTGGAGGGATACGGGATGCACTCATCAAAGACCATCACGATATCGGCCCCCAGGGCCTGCTGAATCTGGATCGACGATTCTGGGGTAATAATTTTGCTGGAGCCATCCAGATGGGACTGAAACTTGACCCCATCTTCGTCAATCTTGCGGAGTTTCCCTAGGCTGAACACCTGGAATCCGCCACTATCGGTGAGGATAGGCCCAGACCAGTTCATGAAAGTATGTAGACCTCCCAGACGCTCGATAAGTTCATGTCCGGGACGTAAAAACAGGTGATAGGTGTTGCCAAGGATAATCTGTGCTCCGACGTCATGCAGAGTTTCCGGGGTAACCGCCTTTACCGTACCCTGGGTGCCAACAGGCATAAACACCGGGGTTTCAATGATGCCGTGGGTGGTGGTTATGCGCCCTCGTCTCGGTCCACTGCTGGCCGACGAAGCTGCATCGGTGTGCAACAGTTCAAAACTAAACGCCATGGTAGAGCCGTTCCTTTAACAAGAATTCCAGGAGACAGATGTCACTCTCCTAGGTTATGAGCATGCAGTCGCCGTAACTGAAAAAGCGATAACGCTCCATCACCGCCTGTGCATATGCGCGCAGGGTAAAATCTGTGCCGGCAAAGGCGCTCACCAGCATCAGCAAGGTCGATTCAGGCAGGTGAAAATTGGTCAGCAACGCGTCTATGATCTGAAACTGATAGCCTGGATAGATAAACATATCGGTCATGCCGCTACCGGATCTGATTTCCCGCCCCCCCCGAATTCCCTTTGCATCGATGGCGGCATACTCAAGGGTACGGGTAACAGTGGTACCGAGAGCAACAACCCTGCGCTCTTCAACCTTTGCCTGGTTAACCGCAGCGGCGGTCTGTTCCGGAATACTGTAAGCCTCGGCGTGCATACGATGTTCCAAAATATTATCCACTCGTACCGGCAGAAACGTCCCTAACCCAACATGTAGGGTCAGAGGGGACACGATAACCCCTTTTTGGTGCAAGTTTTGCAAAATCTGCGCGGTAAAGTGTAGCCCCGCAGTGGGAGCGGCAACAGCTCCGGGGACGCTGGAAAACGTGGTCTGATAGCGCTCCAGATCCTGGTGTTCCGGTTCACGTTCGATGTACGGTGGCAAAGGGATGCTGCCTTTGAGATCGAGCCAGGCGAGGAAATCAGGACCGGAGTAATCAAAACGGATACATTTATACCCATCCTCACCGCCTTCGAGCACTTCGGCGTCGAGTTCTTGCGCAAGCGTCAGTCTAGTTCCAGGGCGCGGGGATTTTGAACTGCGGGTCAGACACATCCAGCATTGGCCCGCCAGTTTGTGCAAGCGCCGCACCAAAAACACCTCGATCTTACCTCCGCTGGCCTTATATCCGTGTAATCGAGCTGGAATTACGCGGGTATCATT
>JAQUDG010000033.1 GCA_028685815.1 Desulfuromonas sp. | reverse complement strand
CTTGAGC
The DNA here is from genome assembly GCA_028685815.1 of Desulfuromonas sp. Taxonomy (GTDB): domain Bacteria; phylum Desulfobacterota; class Desulfuromonadia; order Desulfuromonadales; family Desulfuromonadaceae; genus JAIVHC01. Next base: position 23,879 of record JAQUDG010000033.1, on the reverse strand, counting down.
ATGGTTATGTTGCTCAACATATCAACAGGACGTTCCGAGGGGGCAAACTGCGGGACAAAACTGTTGAGGCGCAAAAAGTAACCGCTCATTGAGGGAACGCCGATCAGCTCACCTTCGGCAATACTGTTGTTGCTACTGCGCATCCCGTAAATACTCCCCCAGGCGTAAGCGATAACCACAAGGATGAAACCAAGGTGAATGAGATATTCGCCCACCTTTCTCCACCGGCTCCTCAGGTGATAGATCCAGTCAATAAAACAACACAGGGTGTTCAGGCACAACAGCACGATGAGCACGCTACATAGAGGTATCCAGAGACTGTAAACATTTGCCTGCGGCAGATACCCGTTCCACCATTCCAGCAGAGGCTTGCTGTCCATGGTACTGAACAACTGGGGGTTGTGCATAATTTGTGCTGAACCAAAAATAGCGACAAGCGTTGTTACACTAGAGAAGATAATGGTGGCCTTCGCCGAACAGCAAAACTTCCAAATTTGACGCAACATTTTTGTTTCCTGACCATATTTATGCAAGGGGATGGTTGCTGTTCATAAGCAAACCGATCCCTAGATAGGTAAAAAGCACGAGGACAAACCCTACAATAGAGAGCCACGCATAGCCGGTGCCTTGCCAGCGACCGATAAACTTGGCGTGACACATCCCCGCAAAATAGAGCCAAATCAACGCAGACCACAGCGCTTTAATATTCCATGAAAAGTAATATCCCCAGGCGACATAGGCCCAATAACTCCCGAAAAGCATACTGAGGGTAAAGAAGCAAAAACCAAGAAAAATAGCCTCTTCGTTGAGTTGTTTCAACATATTGCTCGACGGCAACAGCAGTGCCGAGGTTTTGCGTTGTATGAGATAGAGCACCCCTAAAGAAAACGCCATGGCAAACAGGGCATAGCCGAGAAAAGAAAAGGCAACATGCAAAGTAAACAACGGCGTATCCAGCATTGGGATCAGTGCGGGGATCGTTGGATCTCGTGGAAGGGCAATGTACAACAGGATTAGATTGAGGAGCATCACAAACAGACCCGCGCCGGCGAGGCGATAGCGCCACTCAAAATACACATAGGTCGCAGCAAGTGACCAACTAAAGAAAAACATGGTTGAAAATAAATTGGTGACCGGCAGGTAGCCAGCAGCAAACCAACGCAGCCCTAGGTATAAACTTTGACCCCCAAAAGCAACAAGTACCGAGCCGAGAGCAAGCTGATGCAGCCTTGGCCAGTGCAGGCGTGCGTTGGCGACGTAGAGCAAAACGCTGATACCATACAGGACAAAAGATCCATGGAGGAGAAGTACGTTAATATCCATCTACTGCTTCCTTCGAACAATGAGGCATTATTACGTATTATGGGGTTTTATGGGGCGAGGCTTTACGCTGCCCCGTGATAGAGGGGGATGTTTGCGCACAACCCATATCCCCTTTTTAATAGAGATCACAACGTTACTCCAGGGAAGCTCAAGGGGGTATCCCTTCCCGCTCTCAAACTAGTCAAGGTCACTTGCGGCATGGCGTTCCGGGAGCTGATCCTCTTCATCACCCCAAATACGATTAACCCGTTGTCCCCGTTGTACCGCAGGGCGTGCACTAATTTCCTGCGCCCACCGAACCACATTCGTGTAGGACTTCACATCCAGAAAATCTGCGGCATCATACAGCTTTCCTTCTACCAATGCGCCATACCAGGGGTAATTTGCCATATCTGCAATATTGTAGTCTGCGCCGCACAGGTAGCGGCGTGAAGCCAGATTGCGATCCAATACGTCCAATTGACGTTTCACTTCCATCGCATAGCGATTTATAGGGTACTCAAGCTTCTGCGGTGCATACGCATAAAAGTGCCCAAACCCTCCCCCAAGAAAAGGACCACTCCCAATCTGCCAGAACAACCACGACATACATTCAGCCCTTGCGGCGGACTCAGACGGAAGAAAAGCTTCCGCCGCTTCCTGCATCCAAAGTCCATACCTTGGGAGGGGTGTACGCACCTACTGTGTTCATGGTTCAATCACCTTTCTTGTCGTAACCTATGCTGTCAAGGCAGGCAGGGCAGATACAGCACCACGCTCCGATCTTCGTGGTGCTGTATCTGTTGTGTCACTCTACCGCTGAGGATGGGTTTGCCGGCGGCGCCAACTTTTGCCCGTACATTGCATAGTAGCCAACTGGAATCACCAGCAGAGTAAACAGGGTGGAGGAGAACAGCCCAAAAATCAAGGCCCAGGCCAAACCGGAAAAAATCGGATCGAGAGTGATTGGCCATGCCCCCAACCCAGTGGTCAGCGCGGTGAGGATAATGGGGCGCATCCGAATCACCCCGCTTTGTAAGATGGCTTCTTTTACCGGCACATTTTCTTTGAGGGCGCCTTGGATAAATTCAATAAGCACCAGCGAATTGCGGATCACAATACCGCCTAAGGCGATCATGCCGATCATACTGGTGGCGGTGAAGAAGATCAGATCGTCATAGCCACCCACCACCTTTCCGGCGATGAGGTTGAGCAACCAGAACCCGGGCATAATGCCGATCAGGGTCAGCGGTATCGCCAACATTATCAGAAACGGCATGAAGAATGAATTAGTCTGTATAATCATCAGGATATAGATCCCTAACAGGGCAGCAGCAAAGGCGATCCCCATATCGCGAAATACCCGCAAGGTGATTTTCCACTCCCCCTCCCCGGCCCATTCGGCCCGAATCCCTGCAGGGAGCGGGTTTTCATCCAGACGTTTCTGCATCCCGAGAATGGCTTCCACCGGTGGGCGCCCCGCCACTTCGGCTATTACATACACCACCGGATCCAGGTTTTTGTGATAGATGCTCTGGGCCGCCGGGGCTTGGGTAACCGAAACCAGTTCTGCCAGTGGCACCAGGTTCCCATCCGCTGTAGCCATGGGGATCTGGGTAAGAGCCGTCATGCTACTGCGGCTTGCGCGCGGCAGAATCAGTTTAATGTACAGGGGCTGGCGTTGTTCCGGCAGGTGTAATGTGGCGGAAGAGTCTCCCCCTACCGCCAGTTTGAGCGCGTTGACAATTGCCATAGTGGAAACCCCGTGCAGGGCGGCTTTTTCCCGATCCACGGTAAACACCAACTGCTCATGGGGCATCGCGCTCATGTCGTCAATATCCACCACGCCGGGTTCCTGCTCCATAATCTGGCGCACATGCTCGGTGGTGGCGATTAGATCGGCATAGGAGTGATCTGGGGTGCCGTAGATTTCGGCCACAATGGTAGCCAGCACTGGCGGCCCTGGGGGCAGCTCGACAATCTGGATGCGCGCGTTGTTGCGGCGCGCGATCTCCATCAGATCATTGCGCAGGCGCAACACAATGGTATGACTCTGCTGCTCCCGCTCCCCTTTCAGCGCCAGCCCCACTCGGATATCTGCCATGTGGGACCCCTGACGTAGATAGTAGTGGCGAACCATACCGTTAAAATCGATCGGGGAAACGGTGCCCACGTAGGAAGTAAAATGATTCACTTCACTGACCTGGCGCAAATAGTTTTCAAATTCCCGCACCACAGCATCGGTGGACTCCAGAGTTGTCCCCTCCGGCATATCAACCACCACCTGGAACTCGTTCTTGTTATCAAACGGCAACATTTTAAGCGGTACAACCCGAAAAACTACCAGGGAGAGCGAAAATGCCATCAGAACAATTACCGTAAGCAACAACATATAGCGCTTGAAGCGCGAGTCCAGAAAGGGGGTCACAATGTTGCGGTAGGTTCTGGAAACCCATGAGTGCGTACCCTTTTGTGCCCCAGCAGCGGGCGAATCCCCTGCCGGAGCGGCTGAAATGGGACGCTTCTTCAGTAGTGCATAGGTCATCCACGGTACGATAGTCAGGGCGCACAGGGTTGAAAAGGTGACCGTCATCGGCACATTGATCGACATGGGCGCCATATACGGCCCCATCATCCCGGTAATGAAGAACAGAGGCACAAAGGAGATGATGATGGCGATGGTGGACATGATTACCGGCGGCAGCACTTCGTTGACAGCAAAGAGGGTGGCGAAAAACGGCTTACGCTTTCCCAGGAAGATATGGCGCTGAATATTGTCCACGTTGGTGATGGGGTCATCGACCACCAGGCCGAGAGATAGAATCAAGGCAAACAGAGTAACTCGGTTGATGGTGTAGCCAAACAGATAATTGACAAACAGCGCAAGACTGAAGCTTACCGGCACCGCCACTGCGACCACCAGCGCCTCGCGCCAACCTAAGGTAAACGCTAGCAGCACCACCACCGTAAATACCGCAAACCCGAGAGAAAGGAGCAGATCATTCACTTTTTCCTGCGCGTTGTAGCCATAATTTCTGGTCACCTGTACTTCTACATCTGCGGGGATGATCTCTTGCTTTAACTCATCGAGCAGGGCCAGAATATTTTCTGCCACATCAACCGCATTGGTGCCAGGCTTTTTGGCCAGTGACAGGGTTACCGCCGGATATTCTGCGGGTTCCTCCTCCAGCTGCGCATCCTGTCGATAACGCAAGGAGTGGCCAAACCGGGTATAACTATCAGCCTCTGCCGGACCATCGGTAATGCGTGCCAGATCGCGCAGGTAAACCGGACTCCCCGCGTGGACGCCAACCACCAGTGCTTCCACCTCTTCCACCGATTGGAGGAACGAATTGGTGCTGACCTGAAAGTTTGTATTAAACCGATCAACATGCCCGGCGGTCGCGGCCACATCCGCCCCTTGAAGCGCCTGCTGAATCTGGAGCAAAGAGGTATTGTAACCATTCAGACGCTCCGGTTGCACTTCAACGCGGATTTCACGCGCGCGCCCACCAGTGATAAAGCTTTTGGAAATATCGCGGATTTGGGACAGACGCCACAACACCTCTTCGCCAATACGCCGCAGCTCGTGGTCGTTATAGCGTTTTGAATAAAAGGTTAAATTGACAATGGGCACATCGTCGATTTCCACCGGTTTGATCACCCACCCCCGCACCAGCGGGGGAGCCTCATCGATGTGCATGGTGATCTGATTGTGGAGCTTTACCAGCGAGTCTTCGCGGTTTTCCCCCACGTAAAAGCGCACCGTCACAATCGCCATCCCTTTGTGTGACATGGAATAGACGTATTCAACCCCGTCAATTTGCCACAACAGGTGCTCCAAGGGGGTGGCCACCAGCTTTTCAACCTCTGCCTGGCTGGCACCCGGTGCCTGCACATAAATATCTGCCAGCGGTACGATTATCTGCGGATCTTCTTCGCGCGGGGTGACCATAAGGGCCGCAAACCCCAGACACAGCGAAACGAGCAACAGAATAATCGCCGGCTTCCCGGAGAGGAAGGGTTTTACAATTCCGACAAGCAGTCCTCTAGGGGCATCGTTATTGTCTATCATCCCCAGACTCCTTTAACTGCAGGGTTTCGCCACCGAAAAGACCGGACAATACCTCCACCTTGTCGGCATACGTTTTTCCAGTTTTGATGTATTGGCGCTTCCATCCCGCTGGAGTTTTCACCATCACCAGTTCCAACTGCCCGATCTCAGTGATGGCCGCCTTGGGTATCAGAACCAGATCAACCTCTTGCAAAGGGATCTTCAGTTTCCCATACATGCCTGGATACAACCCTACAATCTCCGGTAGTGCCGCTTTCACCAGAAAGGTCCGGCTGTGGGGGTCTGCATAGGGGATCAGCTCTTCCACTACGGCGTCCACGGTTTGCTCCAATGTGACCAACTCTACGCGGAGCTGAGCGCCGGGATGCACCGCTTGAACCAGACTTTCGCGCACATGGGCTTCTAAGCGCAGAGCGCCGTCGGTACGCAGCAACAGGAGTGGCTTCCCCGGTACCGCCTGATCGCCGGGATCAACCAGGCGTTGCAACACCCGTCCACTTGTCGGGGCTTTTATCTCGGTATATCCGAGCGCGATCTGCGCCTCTACCACCATCTCTTCGGCCATCCGAATTCCGGCCAAGGTTCCGCCAACCCCATCTTCGGCACGTTTCAAGCCCGCTTGAGCCTGCAGATAAGCGGACTCGGCTTGTTCCATGTCGCGCGCAGTTGCGGCCTTGGCAGCAAAAAAGTTTTTGGTGCGGTTATAGGCAGATTGCGCCTGCGCAAACGCGGCTTCGGCCGCATGCACCGCTTGGCGCGCCTGCTCACGCTGGGAGACTGCCGTTTTTAACGCTTGACGCGCTTGGGACAGGCGCGCCTGCAGCTGACGATCGTCGAGGACTACCAGCACCTGCCCCGCGGTCACTATGTCACCGCCATTGACCCGCACCGCATTCACTTGACCGGCGACCTGTGCTTCAATCCGCGCCTGCGAACTTGGCTGCACGGTGCCTACGGCAGCGTACCATTGGATAACTGGAGTGAGCTCAGCTTGAACCGTGCGCGTTGCCACGCCAGCAACGGGTTCTTCCGCTTTATACACCCCGGGACTTATGGTGTCGGCGCTCAAAAACCAGAGTATAAAAATCGCGCCCACACCCGCAACGCCCAGAATTAAACTGATAATGATCCATTTTTTGTTTTTCATAAGGGTCACAATCTTTTCAAATTATAGGGTAATCCATTCAGTAGGGGCTTGTGGTGCCCATGAAAAAGACGTCTGTCGCCATGGACGACGACAGTCGAACGGCCATGGACGGCCCCCGCTACAAACAGTCGTGTCCCTTGAAATAGGTGCCACAAGCTTCTACCGTTAGTGCATGCTGAATAGCTACATTATTGGTTGAGATCGGCTACGAAGTTATCCGCCAACATCCCGATGGCACGCGCATATTCGGCGATGGCCTTAATTTTAGCATAAAAAGCCGCGCTTAAATGGATCCGAGCACGGTTGCGGTCCAGCTCGGCGGCCAGATAACGGGTGATCGTTACCGCACCACCCTGATAATACTCAGACACCAACCGGTACGACTCCTCCGCACTTGCAACACTGTTAACGGCGACATCGTAGCGGGCACGGGCGGCTTCCAGCTCCAGATATGCATTCTGCACCTCCAGCTTAACATTGAGTGCCGCCTCCCGATCTGCAGCCACCATCTGCCGTACCACCGCATCGGCTTTTCTCACCTGCGCCTGGGTAGAAAAGCCGGAAAACAGCTCCCAGTTGAACCGCACCATTGCGCGCCAGTTTTCCCGCTCCAAGTCATACTTCATGTGCGGGTCATCCACATAATATTTGCCCATCACATCGACCTGGGGCAAATAGCCAGCTTTCGATACATCCACCCCCATGCGCGATTTGACCAGCATTCTACGGATTTTTTCCAACTCCGGACGATGCCTAAACGCGTAGATCAACCCATCTTCATAGGTTTCTGGCACGCTGAAGACGATCTCTTCTGTCTGCGGGGTTAAGGTTAACTCCGCTGAATTCTCCCCCGGATCAAGCCCCATCAGATGGGCAAGGGTCGCTTTCGCGAGCGCATACCTTTTTTTGCTTTCAACCAGCACCTCTTCCGCCTGTGCCAAGCGAACCTTTAAGGTCAGCACATCGGCTTTCAAGGCACCACCGCCATCATATTGTACCTGGGTAATACGCAGCTGCTCGGCAACAGTTTCCACCGATGCGGCGGCAATATCGACAAACTCTTGCGCGGAGAGCACATCATAGAAGGCGGTGATCGCTTGCGCTTTCAGGTTATTGCGAACCTCTTGCCGCTCCAACTCCGAGATATACAGATCCTCGTTGGCGATGCGGGTTCCGAGGTAATCGCGCCCTCCGTTAAATAGATTCACCCGCGCATTGAGACCAGTTTCAAAGTTCTCAAACCATCCCGGATCATTAAAATCAACATTTGGAGGCAATTTGCGCTGATCGATCACCTTGAACAGATAATCGGAAGGGGCATTACCCTGCATATAGTCGGTATAAAAACCCACTGTTGGCCAAAAGGGGGAACCTGCCAGTTCTTTCATGGCTTGAGCCTGGGCAACCCGCTCCACCGTCTGCTGCAGATTTGGGTTGTTCGCCATACAGATTTGCAGCACCCGGGGCAGTGACAGAGGACAATTCAGCTCAGTTTGAACATGCGCTTTCATGTGCATTCCAGCTGAGGTTGCGGAAGTGGCAATCCCCCCACCTGCCAAAAGGGGTGCTGGAGTTTCAACTCCGGAGGGTGATACCGTGGCAGGAATGTGGGCATATTCTGCGCGCACTTGCGCTGGGGAATATGCGGAGTAAGATGGAGAGAAGCTACACCCAGAGCCCAGAAGCGCTACCAGAGCAAGCAACAAAGTTAGATGTTTGCAAGAAAACCATGCTGTGACATACATGGAACGTACCCCCCTACTTCATATGTGACTGAAACGGTGACGTAGCAAATTTGGCATTGCAACTCAATTAACTGGTAGCATAATTAATTGCTGGCAAATAGGGTTATCAATTGCAATATACTCTTCGCGCCCACACGAAGGGACGCGATACATAGACTTTACCATGCAATAACGATTATTGCAGAGCATACATTTGAACTTATTCAGACCAAAGGAAATTTAAACATGAGTGTACTCGTAGCACGTCAGGCCCCAGACTTTACCTCTACCGGCAGTTATGCCGGATGGCAGCTTTGCTGAATACAAACTCTCTGAGCACAGAGGCAAGTATGTGGTGCTGTTTTTCTGGCCGCTGGATTTCACCTTTGTGTGTCCATCAGAGATTATCGCTCACAATAACCGCGTGAAGCAGTTGCAGGAGCTTAAAGCTGAAATTGTCGGGATCTCCATTGACTCCCACTATACACACCTGGCATGACGCAACACCGCGATAGAGGATGGCGGCATCGGCAAAGACATCACAGCCGCCATTGCCACGTAGCATGACGTGGTAATGTGCACCGGGATAATGGATACGAGGTTTACGTGGCATGGGGAATGGGTAGCATCAACTTAGCATCCTGCAAGCCTGACACTATAGATTCTATTTTGCAGTACGCTCTTAGATTATTCTTGTCTTTCGTGATTTTCGTGGTTAAAAAAGTGTAAGGTAGAGATGAAGGATGCCAATAATTACATGTCTTAAAATGAGGGGCTTAATGCAAATTACCAGACTTGTCTTCGCCATACTAATTTTTCTATCGATAACCTATGGTGTCCACTATCTTTTATATACTTCTTTCATTCGTTTCTTTTTAATTTCCGACCCTGTAATCAAAAAGGTATTGTTCTGGGGAATGCTTTTTCTGACCCTGAGCTTTTTACCGTCGGCCATTCTACTTCGCATGAATAACAATATACTTACCAGCATCTATTATATTATCGCCAGCACCTGGATTGGACTTGCTGTTTATTTAATTTTTGCAGCAGTGGTTATCTGGATTATATTCCTTGCCGGCAAAATGATCGGAACCATTCCTGACATGCGGATGATCAGCCTAGTGTGTGTTACCATTGCATGCTTAACTACGGCTTATGGGATCTGGCGTGCACAGTATCCTGAAATAAAAAATGTGGACGTGAAAATTGAAAGATTGCCTAGTGTCTGGCAGGGCAAAACTGTTGTTCAGCTCTCGGATGTACATCTTGGTTCAATTAACCGGACCGGATTTATGAAGCGCATTGCTGAAAAAGTAAATAGTGTTAACCCGGATCTTATCTTGATTACAGGTGATCTTTTTGATGGCATGGGAGGGGATCTGCCATCATTTATTGAACCGCTTAACGCTTTGAAAGCATCAAAAGGTATATTCTTTGTAACCGGTAACCATGAGGGATACCTTAAGCTCACAGAACCGGTTTCTATAATCAGAAAAACAAATATCAGAATTCTGGATAATGAGATTGTCGATATAGACGGGCTTCAAATTGTCGGCATCAGCTTTCCTGAACATAATTTTAAAAACCATGTTCGCACCATGTTTGCAACATCAGCTGTTTTTGACCCTGCACGGCCCAACATTTTAATGTATCACACGCCGACCAATATTTCTGACCAGTATAATAACCGTGCTGAACAACAGACACAGACCTACTGGCACCCGGATACCAGTATGTCCCTGGCAAAAGAGATGGGCATTGACCTCCAGCTTTCAGGTCATACACACAATGGTCAATTCTTTCCCTTCAATCTGGTAACACATTATATTTATAACGGCTTTGACTATGGATTGCACAAAGACGGCAGTTTTCAAATCTATATTTCAAGAGGTGTCGGAACATGGGGACCGCCAATGAGAGTGGGTTGCCCCCCGGAAATTGTTGTGATTACTTTACGGTAAAATCCTCACTCAATTGAAAACAGCAAAACCCCTGCAATAAAATCAGGAGACCAAAGCAAACCTATGGTGTCAGGCTTGCAAGATGGTAAGTTTGGCCGCCAAGTCCTTTTTGATATTTATCAGATCATCGTCCTTGCTCCCCTGCCGCTCCAAGCGGTGCACGGCAGAACTTAACGCGCTCAGGTCACGAGCAAGAAAAGAGGTCAGGCAGCAAAAGCTCGTACCCGGGAAAGCTGACGCCTCTGCCCTGGTGCAAGAAAAGCAAGAAAAGGGGTCAACGATGAGCGCCGGATATCGAAGCGCAAATGCACCGATGAAGCAACCTTGTTAGCATTCTGCCCCCCCGCACCATGGGCGCGGATGGGCTGAAAGTCCAATTCCCACTCGGCCAGACGAATATTTGGAGTAATTTCAAGCAGAAAAACCTCTTTTCAACCTGGTTAGTCATCCTTACGCCAACAGCCTTGGATCTCCTGCATAACGCTCTTTGCGTTAGATTCTAATCCCAAAAAAGCGCTCTAAATATATTTCGAACTCCTCCGCGTCGAAATTTTCTACTTGAGAACCCTGTCTCCGTGAAATTTTCAGTTGGGTATTGGTCAGGGTTATTCGACCATCATCGGTAAGAATTGAGATCAATTTATTTTGCGTGAAGTGGGAATCAGCACTTGTTTGATGGTAGACACACATGCTTTGAAATTCCGTTAAGCAGCGTTCGTTCAGCGAAAAGATATATTTGGGGATAGGAACCTCATCTTCCACCTGCCTTACTTCAAGGTAATTACTATCAAACTCCATGATTTGGAATTCGCCTATCCCATCCGAATGCTTAACCCCTGGGCGGATCGGTAGCGGGGCAAGGGCAAAATGCCCAAACCCCACATCCACCAGATAATTCGAGCCGTGAAGTGATACAACTATCGCTAAGTGATCATATTCTGGGGTAAGATCTCCATCTTCCGTCGCGACTCTAGCCGATATAATTCTGGCCCTGAACCCAAGTTCGCGTAACAGCGCATGAAAGAGACTGTTAAGTTCGTAGCAGAAGCCGCCCCTCTTATTAAGCACTATCTTCTCGAAAATATTCCCGATTTCAAGCGATATCTCCCTACCGTAATGAATATCAAGATTTTCGAATGGGATTGCTTTCAAGTGCGCTTCCTGCAACAGGGTGAGAGAATCCACGTCTATCCCAATTGGCTTTTCTACCCGTATTCGCGCTAAATATTTTTCAACGTCCATTTTTCCACCTGAATTTTTCCCTAAAAAACGATTACGCTATGCCGCACCTCGGTTTCTAACCAGTGCGGGTGGATCCGCTCAATGCTGGCAATAGCCGCGCCGACCGGCATGGTGACACCTGCGATTAGCGTCAACATAAAAACTTGAGCCCATTCACCCACAACATTCACAACATTCATTCAGGAGCAGGGCAACAGATTACACCGTTTCAGATAACAAGAACGCCGACGCATCCGGTGCCGATTCATAGCTCGAGGCGACGCAGGCGCAATGCATTGCCCACCACTGATACCGAGCTCATACTCATGGCCGCCGCCGCGATCATCGGACTGAGCAGGAGACCGAAAAACGGGTAGAGGATTCCGGCAGCGATGGGGATCCCGAGAATGTTGTAAATAAAGGCGAAAAAGAGGTTCTGGCGGATGTTGCGCATCGTCGCACGGCTTAAGCTCACCGCTTTGACGATTCCGGTCAGATCACCTTTAACCAGGGTGATCCCTGCGCTCTCCATCGCCACTTCGGTTCCCGAACCCATGGCAATGCCGACATGAGCCTGCGCCAGCGCGGGAGCGTCATTGATGCCGTCGCCAGCCATAGCGACCATACGCCCTTCATCCTGGAACTGGGCCACAATCTCATTCTTGCGGTCTGGGGAAACTTCCGCCTCGATTTCGTCGATGCCGAGCTCCCGCCCCACTGCCTCGGCGGTGGTGCGACTGTCACCGGTGAGCATAACCACCCGGACCCCCTGCTCCTGCAGCGTCTTTATCGCCGCTGGGGTGGTTTTTTTGATGGGATCGGAAACTCCGAGAACACCTGCGGGTTTGCCGTCGATAGCCACAAACATCGCGGTGGCCCCTGTCTTGCGTAGATTCTCGGCTTGCTCAATGAGAACCCCTGCGTCAATAGACAACTCCTCAAACAATTTCAGGTTGCCGATAGCGACCCGAGTATCGTCTATCTTCCCGATCACCCCTTTGCCAACTTTTGCGTCGAAGTCCTCCACCGCCAAGAGTGCTATTCCCCGCTCCTGCGCTTCGGCTATGATAGCCTCAGCCAGCGGGTGCTCACTCCCCTGCTCCAGGCTTGCCGCCAGACGCAGCACCTCTTCTGCAGAAAAATCGGCGCTGACCTCAATGTCGGTCAGGCGCGGGTTCCCTTCGGTCAGGGTTCCGGTCTTATCCACCACGAGGGTGTCGATCTTCTCCATGGTTTCGAGGGCTTCGGCGTTCTTGATCAGCACCCCGTGGGTCGCACCGTGTCCAGTGCCGACCATAATCGACATAGGGGTGGCGAGCCCGAGGGCGCACGGGCACGCAATAATCAGTACCGCCACGGCGTTAACCAGCGCGTGGGCCAGGCGCGGCTCGGGACCAATCAGCGCCCAGACAATAAAGGTCACAATACTGACTACCACCACGCTGGGGACGAAGTAGCTCGCGACCTTATCTGCCAACCCCTGAATAGGTGCGCGGCTGCGCTGTGCCTCGGAGACCATCTTCACAATCTGGGCGAGCATGGTATCGCGCCCTACCCGTTCGGCCTCCATGATGAAGGTTCCGCTCTTGTTCAGGGTGCCGCCGGTGACCTGGTCCCCTTCCCCTTTCGTTACCGGCAGAGGCTCGCCCGTCACCATCGCCTCATCTACAGCGCTCGAACCTTCCCGGAGGACCCCATCAACCGGGACTTTTTCTCCCGGGCGCACCCGCAGACGATCACCTTTGTGCACCTCCTCGAGGGGGATATCTTCTTCGTTACCATTCTCACGCACGATGCGGGCGGTCTTCGGCGCCAGCCCGAGAAGCGCCCTGATGGCACCACTGGTACGCTGGCGCGCGCGGAGTTCAAGCACCTGACCAAGCAGCACCAGAGTGACAATTACGGCGGCGGCCTCGAAGTAGACGGCGACATTGCCTTGCGCATCGCGAAACGCACTCGGGAATACCTGCGGCGCCAAGGTCGCCACAATGCTGTATATCCACGCCACCCCTGTGCCGATGGCGATCAAGGTGAACATATTCAGCTGCCAGGTGACGATTGACTTATAGCCACGTACGAAAAAGGGCCATCCTCCCCACAATACCACCGGGGTGGCCAGCACCAGTTGGATCCAATTCTGCGCGCCACTCGAAAGGACCTGGTGCAGAGTGACACCGGGGATAGCGTCGGACATGGCGATGAAAAACACCGGCAGGGTCAGAACAAGGCAGATCCAGAAACGCTGAGTCATGCTCTTTACCTCAGGGCTTTCCTCCTCGTCAGCGGTGACCTCCACAGGTTCTAGATCCATCCCACATTTGGGGCACGATCCCGGCCCTTTTTGCACCACTTCGGGGTGCATGGGGCAGGTGTACTCACGTTCGGCACTTGCGGGCGCGTGATGCTCCGCTTCCTCCTTCTCTCTTTTTTCGAGAACCGCCTTGGGATCGTGCTGAAATTTATCCCGACAGTGCTCCGAGCAAAAATAATAGGTTTCTCCTGCATACGCGTATGAGGCAGCAGCAGTGTCAGGTGAGACATCCATATTGCAAACAGGATCTTTCATCGGATTCTCCTCAGAATGTTTTAAAAGTTCAACAGCATAAAAACGTTACAAAAGAAGTCTAATATCGGCAACAAGCATAAAGCAAGAGAGTTTATGTGACATACTTAAGCACAATTTTTTGCGCCAGTGTAATTATGAGACAATATTCTCCAATCGCAGGGTGGAGTATTCTTCAATTAATAACGTAAAAAAGCCCAATACCCAAGCAAAACACTTTATTTAATGCAACAAAACATCTCCGCATGCTCTATGCTGAAGAGCGCGCCAGCGCCCTTGCACTGCATGCGCGGTTTCAGCTGAGTGCCGGGCTGGGCTCGACGGAAAAAATTTTGCTGCTAGAATGGCACAAACAATCAATTAATCCCGCACCACTTTACAAGGAGCACACTATGAGCCGTATATTTACCGACAACTCCCTCTCCATCGGACGTACCCCGCTGGTGCGCCTGAACCGTATAGCCCCCGCAGGCGGCGCCACTATCCTCGGCAAGATCGAGGGGCGCAACCCGGCCTACTCGGTCAAATGTCGCATCGGCGCCTCGATGATCTGGGACGCCGAAAAGAAGGGGCTGCTTGGAGCAGGAACAGAGATTATTGAACCGACCAGCGGCAACACCGGTATCGCTTTGGCTTTTGTCGCCGCTGCGCGCGGGATCCCCATCACCCTGACCATGCCAGATACCATGAGCATTGAACGCCGCAAAGTGCTCAAGGCTCTGGGCGCAAAGCTGGTACTTACCCCCGGAGCACAAGGGATGGCGGGCGCGATCGCCGAAGCCGAAGCAATAGCCGCCTCTGACCCGGACCGTTATCTACTGCTGCAGCAGTTCAAAAACCCGGCCAACCCGGAGATCCACGCACAGACCACCGGTCCGGAAATTTGGGAAGATACCCGCGGCGCCACCGATGTGCTGGTCTCAGGGGTTGGCACCGGCGGCACCATCACCGGTGTCTCTCGCTACTTCAAAAATACGCGCAGCAAGCACATCCTCTCGGTCGCGGTAGAACCGAGCGCTTCGCCGGTGATTAGCCAAAAGCTGGCGGGGAAAGAACTCAAACCCGGGCCGCATAAAATCCAGGGGATCGGTGCCGGCTTTATCCCCGACACCCTCGACCTCTCCCTGGTTGACCGAGTCGAACAGGTGAGCAACGAAGAATCGATCGAATTTGCGCGCCGCCTCGCCAAAGAAGAAGGGATCCTCGCGGGATTCTCCAGCGGCGCGGCGGCGGCGGTAGCGGTGCGGCTCGCAGCCCTTCCCGAGTTCAAAGGGAAAACCATCGTGGTAATCCTCCCCGACTCGGGCGAGCGCTACCTCTCAAGCGTTCTCTACGAGGACCCTGCATAATATGAAAAACAGTCGCCAATATTTGCTCCATGGAAAATCATGGAAATAGAGGAATGGTGGGGAATAAGGTCACGCCCGGAAAGGCCAGAAAGGCCAGAGAGGCCGGAAAGGCTATACAGGAGAACGTTAAAGCGATACTCAAAGGGGAGTGGAGGAACATTTTGGTACATCCCCTGCAAATCAGGGGCAACCTGATGCTCTATAGAATAGCCCGGGAGCTTAAAACTCCCGGGCTATCTACCAAGCTTGAGATGCAACGCTCTATTGCAGCGTCTCCACTTACGCGGTAAGTTTCTGTGCGATCTTTGCCACGTGCTCTCCCTGGAAACGCGCTCCAGCAAGCTCATTCTCGCTCGGAACACGACTCCCGTCACCACCGGCTATGGTAGATGCGCCATATGGAGAACAACCGCTGATCTCATCCATGGTGGTCTGCCCTTTGAACGTATATGGGAGGCCAACTATCACCATCCCTTGATGCAACAGGGTAGTGTGGAAACTGAGAATCGTAGACTCCTGCCCGCCATGCTGGGTGTTTGAGCTGGTGATAACACTGCCCACCTTCCCAACCAACGCCCCATTCGCCCACAGCTGTCCTGTAGCATCAAGAAACTGGCGCATCTGCCCGCACATATTGCCAAAACGGGTCGGTGTTCCAAAAATGATCGCATCGGCCTCGGCCAGTTCCTCCATGGTGCACACAGGCACATCGGCCTGCTGTTTCTGCGCCTCAACTGCCCCCATCTTTTCCAGCACCTCGGGAGGTAAAGTCTCAGGAACTCTACGGAGGGTTACTTCCGCGCCCCCTACCGAGCGCGCCCCTTCAACCACTGCGTTTGCCAGCGCATAAACGTGTCCATACATCGAATAGTAAACAACCAATATTTTCATGCTAATCTCCTTTTTGCGCTCTAAGGCCTAAAGTGTAGCCACCGGTAGCGCGCGTAACCGGGTGGCGGTCGCCTGCAGCGAAATGTTTGGCAACGGCTGCGATGCTTAGAAACTCAACCATAGTGATTTACAATCCTAGCCGGTGAAAAGGTAAACACAACATAAGAGCGCTGCTTAAATTCGAAGCTCGCCCGTTCATCCATGGGGTAATGTCGATGAATCGCCAGCGACTTTTGGTTTGCACGATCAATAAATAACGCACCGAGCGCAAATTGGGCTCGGAGTTCCATGCACACGTGAACCAACAAGCGGGTAAGCAATCCTTGCCCTTGATAGCGACGATCTACGACCACAGGACCATAAAGAAAAATCTTATCCAAGGGCAATTCGGGTACCGCTTCAGCCGCGGCTTGCGCCGTTGCAACTGCGAGCCCACTCCCTGCTACACTTGCAGTTGAAGTCATGGCAAAACCTGCGAGAATCGGGCCATCGCGGGCTACAAAAACCCCCGGTCCCGCTTGCATACGCACGAGCGCGGCCTCATCCATCTGCCCTTGGACGAAACCTTGCTGCGCGCGCTCTGCATCGTTCAAATGCGCGCCGCGTGCTGCGTCCATCAAGCTCAGGATAGCTGGACGCTCATCTGCACCTGCGCGATGTAGTGTGACTGCCATACCGACACCTTTTCTTATTGCCAAACTGCAAATAGGCAACCTGTATAAAGTGGTAAACAGAGAAGAAATCCTGAGTTCTGGCGCGCCTATGGCGTTGTTTGGAATCTTTTGCTAAGCAATTTCGGCGCATTGCACAACAGCCGGAGCAGAAGCTCAAAACCCAAGGTGAAAATCAACCCCGTAACCAGACCGAATGCGACCGCACTTGGGTTTAATTGAATAGCGTAGGAATAGTTTTTCCATACTTCCTTTCTCACATCTGGCACGGGAGAAATCAGGGCCTGAGTGTACGCAGACCAAGAGCTGCTCTCGAATTGCGCGAAACTACGTGCAAGCATTAGATTGCGCGCATAGATTGACTGAATACTACGCCCCCCCTCAATGAAAACCTGGTCGTCATCTCTTTTGTAGTGGGCGATCAGCTCTTCTACGCTGCCAGCAAAGTATTTATCCGCACCAGCCTGAAATTCACTGAGCGCGATGCGGGACTCTAGCAGGCGTGACTCAAGGTTTTTACCATACTGATCTACGAAGGCCGGAACCTGAATGCCCACCAAGACGCACCCGAGGAATACGAACACCCGGATATATGCAAAGAATAGCTCCACACTCTCTCCCGCCTAGGTTTTATGCTTAGCGTCAGCCATCGGTTGCGCGCCGGCAGGAGCGTCAACTGCATGGCATGGTTAGCTGCACTTATAGGATTAGCTGCACTTATAGACGTGCTTTCGGTGACCGGTGCTCATCAAGGTACTGGTAAAACTAACCGCCTCAAAAAAAGAATGAGTTTAACCAGGGGCTTACCAGGGAAGCTCCTCGCCATTGCTATGCCAGAAGGAGCCGCTGTTTTCAAGGTTCAATTCAGCGATGCGCTGCACCAGCCCCGCAGCCGATTCCTCCGGACTGATCAATCCGCCGAAATTGACCATGCGGGTTTTGACAAAGCCCGGGTGCAGCTGCGCCACGGCAATGCCGCGCTCTTTCAGGTCGATGGCCAGTGAACGCCCGAAGGCATTGAACGCCGCCTTGGCTGCGCGGTAGCCGTAGCGTCCCCCCGAATCGTTGTCGCCGATCGACCCCATACGGCTGGTAATATTGGCGATCTTGCTGCCCCGCTGCATATTGGGTAGCAGCGCTTCACAAATGTGCAGCGGGGCGATGGCGTTGACCTCCATCTGCAGGCGGATCGAATCGAAGTCCAGCTCTCCCAGGACCTCGTCCTGCATGATTCCGGCATTGTTGATCAGCAGGTCGATGGTTTTGCCCTCAAGGATAGAGGCCAGCCGCCTGACATCCTCTGCGCGGGACACATCGATGCTGTCAATGACTTGCGCCCCTACCTCTGCAAGCTCCGCAGACGCCTGCCGGCAGACACCGATAACCTGCCAGCCTTCCCGTTGATACAGGCGCGCCAACTCCAAGCCGATACCGCGATTGGCGCCAGTAATCACCACATGCTTCATAAAATTCTCCTTTCGAAATTTGTTACGTAACATCATTCCCCTTAAGGGGATTCAATGTTTCCATGCTCAGGCTGTCAAGTGTAACAGCAATCCGCGTTGCTGCAAAACATGTCCGCCCCAGGGGGTAAAATCAGGTTGGATTCAATGCTGCATCACGCATAATTGCAGCCCAAACGAAGGGCCAAACGAAAGACCATCCAGCTTGCTGAATCATCCGCCACCGCAAGCATTGCTATGCTACGCGCAGTGAGGTTCGGCGGCTGAGTGCGAGAGGCAGGCACGATACTCGCCGTCACAGAAAAACCTCCCCTGCCGCCGCTTTTCCCGTTGGGTTATGTGATGAGGGTGCTTGGAGCCACAACGCGGGTGATTCTAGCTATGTAGAGAGGATAGCGGGGAGTGGAGGGATGTCAAAGATAGATATTCTACCCCCGGTACTGCCTCGGAACTGCAAAGCTGCTGAACCACGTTGTCTTGAATGGAACGGTATAGTGGCATGCAAGGGGTATGAAAGTGTTTCCAGGTGGCGAAGTGAGATTGGGCAAAAGCCCAAGCCAGAACCCGGATGACTCTGGTTGAGCAGGCGCTTTTCAAAGAACAAAAGAACTATCTTTTTGCGTTAACGGACTTTTTTATTCTTGACGGCCGGGGGCCTGATAAGTGTTAGGCTGCTCGTAGATAATATTTTATGCCTCAATACATTCAGGGCATAACGGATTTGTATGATCTGTGTCTTTTGACATTCTAAATTCTACCCTGCAAGCCGAACAATTTGCCAATGGTGTATGTGGACCTTCATCCATTTTTTTATCGAGATTCTCATTTTTGCTTGAGATAGTATTTATTGATACAGGTTCTTAATTTATAGAAGAGGAAGAGGATATGTCTTCTGAAAAGTTTATTTTAAAGCCTCAACTATAAACAGACAGTCTGTATAAAACTGTAAACACAGAAAGTCCAAGCTGTATAAAACTCCCCGCTGAATTACTTACAAACACATTTCTTGCCATATGTTTAGAGAGTTACGGTCGAATTGGGTTTTACGCTCTCCGGTGTGTACAGACTGTGTAAACCGGTTTACAAACCACCCATTGGGGAAATGGGGCCTACCATCAGAATTCAAAAAACACGGTTTCGTTCAGACTAGAAAAGACCGCCAATTGATTAGAGGAAGATATCATAGGGCTTACACAACCCACAACTCTCTTTAATGTTAAGCCGGCAATTTATTGCAGGAAGATATGGGGCAACACTTGTAGAGGGTGGCAGCTATGCAGCAGAACTGACACTGTGCCGCATGACACCGCAGGCTGGAGCGAGGATGCCGACCGCAGAATTTGTAGGGATCGAGCCTCACTTCGAACCTAAGAAGCACGAGCCGCTCAAATGTTAGCTTGACCAATTGAGGTTGGATGAGCCTGTCCGCGTTGGCAACAGGATACAAAAGCGCCGCAACATATTGGGTCATTTGCTGCGGCGCTTAGTTTGCTCTGATACGGTTTTGCTTACGCAGATCCCGAAGGCAGAATCTGCCTTGAGCTATTGCCTTGAGCTATTCACGTATAATCCTCAGTCTTACAGCGTAACAACCACTTTGCCTACAGTTCGGCCAGTTTCAAGCTGAAGATGCGCAGCGGCCAGTTGTTCAAACGGGAACACTTTTGATACATGCGGTTTCAGCACACCGTCTTCAAGCATCCTTTTTAAGGTGTTCATGTCTGCACCATTCGACTCAACCAGAACAAAGGAGACGTCGATATTATGTTTTTGCGCGTAAGGTTTCACTTCTGGTGGGAATTCAGGGCCGGGTAAGGAAACAACCTTGCCGCCATTTTTTACCACTTTCAATGAGTTGATGAGCACATCTGCGCCCATGGTATCTAAAACAAAATCCATGTCAGAGACCACCTCTGCGAATTTGTGCCGCTGATAATCAATGTGCTGGTCGGCACCTAAGGCCATTATGAAATCTCTGTTTTTCGCCGACGAAGTTGACACAACATAGGCGCCAAGGTGTTTAGCAATCTGGATCGCGAAATGTCCAACCCCGCCGGAACCTGCATGGATCAGAACACGGTCGTCCCGCTTTACCCGCGACTGCAAAACCTGCAGCGCGATCAATGGTGCAATGGTGGTTGCCGCTGCATCTTCAAACGAGGTACCCGGCGGTATTTTTGCGAGTTGATCTCCCGGAGCCGCGACATACTCCGCATACGCTCGGCCCTCACCGGGGAAATTGACCATACCGAAAACTGAATCGCCGGGGACAAACTGGGTAACGTTCTCTCCAACCGCCGTAACCTTGCCGGCAATGTCCCACCCCAAAATAACCGGAGGTTCGGTACCCACAATCATAGCGAGAAGTTCTTTTGCCGCTCTTGTTTTTACATCCACAGGGTTAATGCTGATCGCTTTGATCTCAACCAGTACTTCATCGGCGTTGGGAGTAGGTTTCTCAATTTCACTTAGCACAAGGTTTTCAACTCCGCCTGTTTTATTCAGTACATATGCTTTCATGCTGTGCTCCTTTTGGTTGCAGTTATGTTCGTATGGTGCGCTTTATGCTTATTTCCGCAGCAATCTCAGACCATTGCCAACCACCAGCAGACTCGCACCCATGTCAGCAAATACCGCCATCCACATGGTGGCGTGACCGGTGAAGGTGAGGAGTAGAAACACCGCCTTTATGCCGAGTGCGAGGGCAATGTTCTGTTTCAGGATGCTCGCTGTGGCTTGAGACAGCCGCACAAAGGCGGGGATCTTGCGCAGGTCGTCGTCCATTAACGCCACGTCAGCGGTTTCAATGGCCGTATCGGTACCGACTGCTGCCATGGCAAAACCGATATTGGCGCGCGCCAGTGCCGGCGCATCGTTGATGCCGTCACCCACCATGCCGGTGCTCCCATTCAGTGACAGTTTTTCCACTTCACGCAGTTTGTCCTCCGGCAATAGGTTTCCCAGGGCGCGATCGATGCCAACCTGGCGGGCAATTACCTCTGTGGTATGCGGATTGTCGCCGGTCAACATCATGGTTTTTATCCCCATGGCATGGAGTTCGGCGATTGCCTGGCGGCTGCTGTCCTTGACGGTATCGGCAACTGCGAACAAGGCTTGCACACCCTCTGTGCTGACCAGCATTACGACGGTCTTGCCCATCCCTTCGAGTTCCGAAAGGCGCGCCTCCAATGCCGGCGAGCACTCTCCAAGCTCTTCAACCATGCGGTGGTTACCCAGGTGATAGAGCGTGCCACCAATATCCCCGCTCACGCCACGTCCAGGCAATGCGACGAAATCACTCACCTCGCGGAGTGCTACCCCTTCGACTTGGGCGGCTAAGGCTACCGCCCTGGAGACTGGGTGGTCGGAGCGTGCAGCCAGGCTTGCGGCGAGGGTCCGGGACTCCGCTAGATCTGCGTCGCCCCAGAGTACAAAGTCGGTCTGCGCCGGTTTGCCGTGTGTAAGCGTGCCAGTTTTATCGAATGCCAGCCAGGTGAGGTTTCGCCCCTCTTCCAGATACACCCCCCCCTTTGACGAGGATGCCGCGCCGCGCCGCAGCGGCTAAACCGCTGACGATGCTGACAGGGGTGGAGATGACGAGGGCGCATGGACAGGCGATTACGAGTAAGACCAATGCTTTGTAAATCCATGGCAGCCACGCTGCGCCAAAAAGGAGCGGCGCCAGAATCGCTACCGCTACTGCGACCCCAAACACAATGGGGGTGTACAGACGTGCAAACTGGTCGATGAAGCGCTGGGTTGGGGCGCGGCTCCCTTGTGCGGCTTCCACTGCGTGAATGATGCGCGCCAGGGTGGAATTGTTGGCGACAGCTGTAACCCGATACTCGAACGAACCTGATTCATTGATGGTTCCAGCAAAGATCGGATCGCCCTCTGCTTTCTCAACCGGCAGGCTCTCGCCGGTGATGGGGGCTTGGTTAAGCGTAGAGCGCCCCTGCACCACCACCCCATCAAGGGCGATCCGTTCGCCGGGTTTTACGCGCACCCGGCTATCCAGCGCAACCGTTTTGGCGCCAACATCAACCCAGCTGCCGTCATCCTGCTGAACGGTGGCAGTTTCCGGGGCAAGATCCAACAGTCCGCGGATCGCGTTTCTGGCACGATCCAGCGACTTGGCCTCGATCACTTCGGCCAGCGCAAACAAAACCATTACCATCGCCGCTTCCGGCCAGTGCCCAATGAGCATCGCACCGGTGACCGCAATCGACATCAAGGCGTTTATGTTGAGGTTGAGGTTCTTGAGTGCAACCCAGCCCTTCTTATAGGTGGACAGACCGCCGATGCCAATTGCGAGCAGCGCCAACACTACAACTGTCCAATGGGTGCCACCGTTAATCCAGTACACCACCTCTGCCAGGGCGGCCGCCACACCCGCCAGCGCCAGCGGCCACCAGCTTTGGCGCGCTTGCTTTGGCGCTCTCGTCTGTGCCTGGGGTGTGGTTGCATGCTTCTCGTCCGTCCGTACCGCCTGCATGTAAATGGCG
The DNA here is from genome assembly GCA_028685815.1 of Desulfuromonas sp. Lineage (GTDB taxonomy): Bacteria > Desulfobacterota > Desulfuromonadia > Desulfuromonadales > Desulfuromonadaceae > JAIVHC01. Next base: position 1,007 of record JAQUDG010000033.1, on the reverse strand, counting down.
GACAACGCTGCTTCGACGGGCGTCAGTGACGCAAGCGTGTGGTTCACCGTGAGGATGCGCTCCATCAAGTTGAATTCCAGCCCGACCACGCCGGGCAGCTTCGACAGCTTGGTGCGAATCAACGCTTCTTCCGTCGGGCAATCCATATTGTCGATATAGTAGAGTGCCCGCCCCGGGCTGGCGGCGGCGGTTTTCGGTTCTGACAACGAAATTGGGGTCGCGCAGCAATCACACTCTTTCGAACCATCTTCGCTCATGACAAATCCTTTTTTTAAGTCGTTTGGTGCTACAAACTGAACTCCAGCTGTCTGTAGCTACGGTGGAACCAAGCTGACACAGGTAGAGTAGAGAGCAGGTCTCACTGGTGTTAGGTTCAGCTTATCTGTTGCCGCCCCTTTCGTCTGGCGGTGCCTAAATAGCTTTTCCGTAACCACATCAACCAGCCCTCCCTCATCAAACCGTGCGTGCGGTTTTCCCGCACACGGCTTTCCGATGTTCTTCACTGCACGGCATGCGCTTTCGTCCAACCTGCTGATGTGGGCACTTTGTACAATCTGTACTGCGCGTACAAGACTGAGTTTCCAAACCTAGCGTATCCGACTTTCCGATTTCTGACCTTGTGCCTTTTGCTAAGGTGGGTTCGTAATAGCTGCTCAACATGGCCCAGTATGTGCTGGAGAGTTTTGCTGCAATTACGATAGTGGAAATAACCAATCCACCCGCGAACGGTGGCATTAACTTCATTGACCACCTTATCTAATGGCATGAGCGTTCGACCTCTTCGGGTTTGGAGCAACTTCCAGCCCTAACCGGATTTAAAACGAGATAACGGCACAGCTCAAGAAGATAGGATTCTTTTTCAACTACAAGCGCTTTGAAGCGCCCCTGAAAAACGTGTCCCACTTTAGAATAAGTGCGATTAACTGTTTGAGTATAAACACCGTTCAGTTGCCGCATTCCAGCAGAAAGGTTCCCCTCGGGAGTTTCAATCAAAAGATGATAGTGAT
>JAQUDG010000032.1 GCA_028685815.1 Desulfuromonas sp. | reverse complement strand
GGCAGCGCAAGCGCATAGCCCCGCGAGTGCGAAGCTTACCCATGCCGTGATTCGCCGTACAGAGTTGCGCGCGGCGCGCCAGCAGGTACTGGGATTGTATATGGCGCCGAATCTGGAGGAATATCTGGTGCAGCTGATTATGGCGACCCGGCGACCGGAGCTGTATGGGGACGATATCGCCGCATGGGTTCAGTACGGCGCTAGTCCGCGTGCGACCATTGCTCTAGACCGGTGTGCGCGGGCACGCGCGTGGCTGAATGGGCGCGAGTTTGTCACCCCGGAGGATATCCAGAATCTGGCTGTGGATGTGTTGCGTCATCGAGTTTTGCTTACGTATGAAGCGCAGGCACAAGGGATTTCTTGTGAGAATTTGATTGCAGAGCTGCTGGCGCGGGTGCCGGTTCCTTGAGAAGGTTAAGACGGGAGATGTGGACGGGGGGAGTGGATGGCGCAAACGGGTGAGGTCAGCGCGGTGCAGATAGGTCAGGCGGATCCGACGCGGATAGAGCTGGCTGAGCTTATCGCACTGCGTGGGCTTCTGGTACAGAATCGCCGCCATCAGAGCCATCGAGGGATAAGCCGTGCAGCGGCGGAGGGTGGATATCGGGCGCGCGCCAGAGGGCGGGGGATGACCTTTGCCGAGGTGCGGGCGTATCAGCCTGGTGACGATGTACGCCTTATCGACTGGCGCGTGACCGCGCGTACCGGCAAAACCCACACCAAGGTGTTTGACGAGGAGCGCGAGCGCCCGGTGCTGGTGGCGCTCGATTATCGGCGGCCGATGTTTTTCGCGACGCGTGGGTGCTTCAAGGTGGTACAAGCTTCACGCCTCGCGGCGCTCTTGGGTTGGCAGGCACTGCAGCATAATGATCGGTTCGGAGCGTTTTTGTTTTCTGAGGCACATACGCTGGGGTTGCGTCCGCAGTTGGGCAAAGAGGCGGTGTTGCGGGTGCTACGTGAGATGGTGGCCAGCCCAGTGTGGGAGCGAGAGCGCCATCTGCCGTTTGAACCGCGTCAACGTCTGGAGGAGACCCTGGGACAGATGCATCGGGTGGTGCGCCCCGGTAGTTTTGTGGTGCTTATAAGTGATTGCAGCCAGTGGAATGCGAAGGTGGAGAAGCAGATAGCGCTCCTGACCCGCCACAGTGAGCTGTGCCTGGTGCATTGTTACGACCCTTTTGAGGTTGGCCTGCCGCCGTCAGGCGCTTTGGCGCTGAGTGATGGCAGGGTCAGATTTCGTCTGAACGTTGGAGAGCGGGAGCAGCATGCGTATCAGCACCATTTTGCCACGGGGCAACAACGCCTGAAGGATTTTTGCCTGACGCATGGGGCGGATTATGTGCCCTGCGTGACCAGCGATTCGGCCGATTCGATTGTGGCCTGTGTCGAGCGCATACGTCCATTACCGGTGGGGAGGCGCTGATGCAGATTCCAAATGTTGATCCACTCGCGGGGCTGCGTGATATTCACTTGCCTGACGCGGTGGGCTGGTGGCCACCGGCATTAGGCTGGTGGGGGGTTGCAGGCATGCTTGGGTTGACGCTAGTGTTGTTGGGGTGGTGGTTACGCCAGCGGCGCTTGCTCCAGCACCAACGGCTTTGGCGAGGGCACGGACAGCGAATGGCGCTGCAGCAACTTGAACGCCTGCGCCAAGAGCATTTGGAGCAGCCCGATACGCTGGTGCGCGAACTTTCTGTGTTACTCCGGCGGGTGGCGATTCTGCACTATCCAGACGCAAATTGCGCTGCGTTGGCAGGGCAGGAGTGGTTGTCTTTTTTGGATCGCACCTTGGGGGCTGGCGGTGTTGGCAATAGTTTAGATACCGCAGAGGGTTCTGCACCTGATTCATTCAGTTTAGGGGTGGGGCAATGTCTGGCGGATGCACCCTATCGCCCGCCCGCAACTACAGCTGTCGATTCCGCCGCGCTGCTTGATCTGGTACAGCGCTGGCTGGAAGGGTTGCCTCCGCTGGCTGAACCTTCTTCTGAACCGGCACGGAGGCGATGATGTTGGCGTTTGCATGGCCGTGGGCAGGGCTGCTGTTACTTCTGCCGTTGCTGATATATCACTTTATCCCTCCAAAACGGGAACGGGAGGGAGCTGCGCTGTGGGTTCCGCGCCTCTATCTGTTTCAGACTTTGACTGTGGACGGAGGCAAAAGGAAGCGTAACAAGGGCTGGGGGCGAAAGCTGTTGCTGGCGCTGATGTTGTTGATGTGGTTGCTGCTGGTGTTGGCGTGTGCGCGCCCGCAGTGGCTGGGGGAACCGATCCAGCTCCCGCTGGCGGGGCGCGATCTGCTGTTGTGTGTCGATCTGTCGGGGAGTATGAACATCGCAGATTTCACCCTGCACGGACAGCAGGTTTCGCGCTTGAGGGCGCTGAAGGTGGTGGCCGACGATTTTATCGCGCGGCGCCAGGGGGATCGTATTGGGCTGATTCTGTTTGCGGACAAGCCATATGTGCAGACTCCTTTGACCTTTGATCGTCAAACGGTACGCCAGCTGCTCGACGAGGCGGTGGTGGGGTTGGCGGGGGAGCGCACCGCTATCGGGGATGCCATCGGTTTAGGGGTGAAACATTTACGCGCTAATTCCACTTCGCGCCTGAGCACGGTCATGATTCTGCTGACCGACGGCAGTAATAACAGCGGCACCCTCATGCCGGAGCAAGCAGCTGCGATTGCGGCGCAGGAGAGGATTCGCATCCATACTATTGGTATCGGCGCAGAGCAAATGGAGAACGGGGGGCTGTTTTCGCGTACGGTCAATCCTTCAGCAGATATGGATGAAGGGGCGCTGCAAAATATCGCGAATAAGACCGGAGGGAGCTACTTTCGTGCGCGTAATACCGGCGAGTTGAATCAGATCTATGCACAGATAGATGCCTTGGAACCAGTGGACAGCGATGCACGTTATTATCGCCCCATTGCCGAGCTTTATCCGTGGCCGCTCGCGACGGCGCTGGTGCTATTAGTTGGATTGGGGCTGAGGGATTCGCAGCGGGGGCGTGAACGTTATGGGAGCTGAATCCGGCATGGCTGAATTTCACTTTTTACGCCCGCTGTGGCTGCTCATTTTCCCCGTCCTTGTTCTGGGGCTGGTGTGGCTGCAACGGCGCGGAGTACGCCCAGCGCAGATCTGGGAGCAGATCTGTGATCCACAGTTGTTGCCCCATATCCTTATTGGCGAAGGGGGCAGGGATGGTGACGGGAGGCGTTGGCAACGCCTAGGGAAGAGACTAGGCGTGGTGGCGACAATGGTGGCCGCGGCGCTGTTCAGCCTGGCGCTGGCAGGACCCACCTGGGAGCGCGAAGAACAGCCACTGTTTGTGCAGGATTCTGCCGTCGTCATTTTACTTGATCTTTCCCCTTCCATGTACGCTACCGATCTGAAACCTAGCCGCCTGGTGCAGGCACGTCTTAAAATCATGGAATTACTGCAGCAACGGCGCGAGGGGCAGACCGCGTTGGTGGTTTTTGCTGCGCAGCCTTATACTGTAACCCCGTTGACCGACGATACCCGCACCATCGAAGCGATGCTTGGCAGTCTTGATCCCGCTATAATGCCGGTGCCGGGGAGTGCGCCGCATCTGGCCCTGGAGAAGGGGGTGCAACTGCTTGTACAGGCTGGACAGACAAAGGGTACGTTGCTGTTGATTACCGACGAAGATGAGCCAGAACGCTATCTTGCGGCAGCGCAGCGTGTGCGTGAACTAGGCTATCGTCTGGCGATCTTAGGGGTTGGCACCACAGAGGGGGCGCCGGTACCTGCACCTGAGGGAGGTTTTATAAAGGATGCCTCCGGGCAGATGGTGCTGCCAAAACTGCACGTTCAGGGGTTGCAACGCCTCGCCGCTGCTGGGGGGGGACGCTACTTGCGCCTGGAGTTGGGCGATACCGATTTCGCCACCCTCCTGATGCAAGAAAAGGGCGCTGTCGAAACTACCGGAGCCGAAGGAGCTGATGACGGGCAACGCATGCAGACCTTGCTGTGGCGTGACGCCGGAGTGTGGCTACTTGTGCCGCTGGCGCTGCTGGTGTCATTCGTTTTCCGGCGCGGCTGGCTACTGTGTCTCCCTTTGATTTTGTTTCTGCCTCAAGGGCTGCACGCTGCCACGTCGGAGAGTATTCTGTGGCGCAATGCCGATCAGCGCGGGGCGCGCTATTTTGAGGGCGATGATTTCGATGCTGCAAGCGCAGGGTTTCGTGATCCGGATTGGCGCGGCAGCGCGCTGTATCGCGCGGGGAAATACGCCGAAGCACTGGAGGCGTGGCAAAAGCCCGCAGATGCCGATGCTTGGTATAATCGTGGCAATGCTCTGGCGCGCAGCGGTCAACTGCAGCAGGCGATAGATGCGTACACGCGCGCGCTTGAACTCCAGCCACAGCTCGATGATGCCAGCTTCAACCGCGAGTTGGTGCAGAAACTTCTTGAAGACCAGCAAGACCAGCAAGACCAGCAAGACCAGCAAGACCAGCAAGACCAGCAAGACCAGCAAGACCAGCAAGAGCAGCAAGAGCAGCAAGAGCAGCAAGACCAGCAAGACCAGCAAGATCAGCAAGATCAGCAAGATCAGCAAGATCAGCAAGATCAGCAGGAGCAGCAGGAGCAGCAGGAGCAGCAGGAGCAGCAGGAGCAGCAGGAGCAGCAGGAGCAGCAGGAGCAGCAGGAGCAGCAGGAGCGCAACATGCACCTGTTACGCATGATAGAAGACGATCCGGGGGAATTATTGCGGCGCAAATTTAAGTACCAATACCAGCAGCAAGGCGCAGCGCAGCACCGAGATCGAACGGGAGAGAAGGCATGGTGAAGGGGCGGATGAAGGCAGGGTTTGTGTGGGTGTTGACGCTCGCAACGTTGTTGCTGCCGTTTCATGTGTGTGCACAGTTGCAGGTAAAGCCGGCGAGGAACAGTATCGGGGCCGATGAATCACTGCGCGTTGAGATCAAGCTGTTGGATGGAGATGCCGACGCCCTCGACTTAACCCCGCTGGAGCATGACTTTGATATAGTCAGCCGAGCACGAGGCTCGCAGGTGAATATCATTAATGGCGCTATGAGCAAAATTAACACCTGGTCGCTGCTTCTGCTCCCCAAACACAGCGGTACGCTGACGTTGCCGCGCTTGTGCGCCGGCTCCAGCTGTTCTGAGCCGGTAGTTATCACGGTCAGTGATACCCCCGCTACCGGCGACGATGCTAAATTAATTCTGGAGCATGGTTCTCTGCCGGAGCGGGTTTTCGTAGGGCAGCAGGTTCTATATAAGGTACGCCTCTTAACCCGCGTCGCCTTGCAGCAGGCGACGTTGTCGCACCCGATGCCGGAGGGGGTGGAATGCGAGGTTATCAAGCTTGGAGAAGATGTCAGGAGTGAGACCTATCGCGATGGGTGGCACTACGACGTTATAGAGCTGGCTTACGCGCTGGTCCCGCAACGCAGTGGCACCCTGCTTATTCCACCGGTAACGCTAGAAGCGGAAGTGGGAGAAAGCCGAACCCGGGGTTTTGATCCCTTCGGGGGGCGCGGCCAACTGGTACGGCGCCGTAGTGCTTCTGCCGAGATTACGGTGGAGCCGCCTGTGCGCACGGAACATCCCTGGATACCGGCGCAGACGCTGAAGGTGGAAGATAGCTGGGCGCAGAATCCGCCCCAGTTGCGTGTTGGAGAACCAGCGACGCGCACCATTACAGTACAGGCTAGCGGCACGACTGCTGCGCGCTTGGAGGAGATAGAGTTTACCCCGCCGCCGGAGTTTCGAGTTTATCCCGATCAGGCGGAGCGCGAAAATATCCCCGATGTGAATTCCGGACTGGTGGCGCAACTGCGCCAAAGTATCGCCATAGTACCGCGGGAGGCTGGAGTTTTCACCCTCCCTGCCATCTCCTTTACTTGGTGGGATATGCGAGCCCAGCGCTGGAGCACAACCGAGATAGAAGCTCAGGAGGTCAGCGTGCTCCCTGTTGAACGCATAGTGCAAATTCCAGCGCAGGGGGCAACGCCGCGTGCCGATAGAGATGGCGTCGGTGTGGGACCGGATGCGGTGGATGAGCCTAAGCAAGCTGCGGTGCCACAAACACAGACTAAACAGACTGAGACCAAACCAGTGGTAGATACGTTGCGCTGGCAACTGGCCACAGCCATCTGTGCAGGCGGCTGGATCGTAAGTCTACTGTTGTGGTGGCGCTATGCATCCAAAAGGCGACGTGTCTCAAGACAAAAAACTACCGGAGAAGATTGCCCCCAGCGCAACCTCGCCAGACTGGAGCATACGCTGTTGCAAGCGGCGCAGCGGCGCGAACCCAAAGAAGCCCGACACCAGTTACAACAATGGGCAGCGTGCCTGTATCCAGCCAGTGCTACTCCTCTGGACACCTTGGCGCAGCAGGGCTCGGATGCAATGACCACAGCGTTGGCAGAGCTTAATGCCGCTCTGTACGCCGAGGCCGATAGCTCCTGGGATGGCGCGGCACTGGCGCTGGCGGTGCGAAACCACGTCAGAGAGAGCAAGGATAGCGCACGGGATACCAATGGTCGGAAAGATCCAGAGCTACCCCCGCTGTATCCGCAGGCTGGAGCATAATTAAGCACGCGATGTTGCGTAGTGTTTCCTGATATCGCCTTGTTTATTGCATAAAATATATGTTCGACTATAGATCGTTTGCTCTTTCACTCTAACTATTCGTATTTTAGACTGATCTCTTGGCAAATACAGAATGTAACAAGCAGAGTAGCGCCAAAGCTGCTCTAAGGCGCAGTACACCTTAACTCCCCAAAGGGAAATTATTATGCAGAGAAGGTTAGCTATATTCATCTTAAGCGGTTTAATCCCATTGTGTATAAGCGCTGGTTGTAGCTCGAGTAAGCATGAGGAGGAATCACTTTCATTGAATGAGTACATCAATGCCAACAGACCTTTGATAACTGCTCATCGAGGCTATGCGGAAATTGCACCAGAAAATACTCTAGCTGCTTTTGCTGCAGCCGTGGAGATGGGGGCAGATGCCACCGAATTCGATGTGCATCGATCAGGAGATGGAACCCTAGTGGTTATCCATGACGAAACTGTTGGGCGTACCACCAACGGAACAGGTAATGTCGCTGAATTGTCTGATGAATACTTGAAAAGTCTGGATGCAGGTAGTTGGAAAGGGGCGCAATTCCAGGGGGAAAAAATTCCCACCTTGGAAGAAACTTTAACTTACCTTAAAGAGCATGCCATGGTTGCTTTGCTTGAAATTAAAACGCCAAGTATTGTGGACGATGTAGTAACGATGCTGTATGCCACTGGGATGGAAAAGAGAACCTTTATCGTTACCTTTGAGGAAAGTGCCGTCTTAGAAATAAAAGAAAAATATCCTGAGATCCCAGCTCTTTTGCTTTTACATCCTTCCTATATGACTGGAACTGCAGAGGAAAAAACTACCAGAATTATGGAAAAGGCAGAAGAGATGGGCACTAAGGATGTTGGCCTTTTTGCTTTTGATCGGGATGCTCTTGAAAAAGATCCCGTAGCAATGGACAAGATAAAAAACAATCAAGACCCGGGAGAGCTTGCTTTGGGGCTTGATGCGGACACAATTCGTATTCTACACAAAAACGGGTATCGCATAGACGCATGGACTGTTGACTCAGAAGAAAATATCCGCGCTTTAATCCAATCAAATGTAGATATTTTGACCTCAAATTATCTTGAACGCGCCATTAGAATAAAAAAAGAGGTTTTAGAAGACTAGGTTCGTCAAACAGAGGCGAGGGCGCACGCAATGCGCCCCTACAGAATAAGTGGTTAAATCTGCCTCTGCTATCTCGGTTGGCAACGTAATGTTTTAACAAACAGGCGGTTCTACAACAGCAGGCTTGCTACTGCTGCTGTCATACTGGTTGCCAACGTTCCTGCCAAGAGAGATCTAAACCCAAGGGCGACAATTTCTTGCCCCCTCTCTGGCGCCATTGCTTTTAAACCGCCGAGCATAATCCCGACACTCCCCGGGTTTGCAAAACCACACAGGGCATAGCTCATAATATGCAAACTCCGCGCGCTTAGCGTTCCCGCAGGTAGCTGCGCCATGTTGAGGTAGGCGATGAACTCGTTGATGATCGTCTTGGTGCCGAACAGTTCCCCTGCGGTGTGCGCCTCCTCCCACGGGATCCCCATCAGCCAAGTTGCTGGGGCCAAGATAAGTCCCATAATTAGCTGCAAGCTGATGGGTTTATTGGCGGTGGGGATCAAGCCCAGCAGCATATTGCACAAGTGGACAAGGGCAACCATCACAATAATCATCGCGATGATGTTGATAAGCAGCTGAATCCCCTGCATGGTTCCATGCACGATGGCGTCCATGCTGCTGCTGTGGCTCTCAGCTTCCCAGCGTCCCTTGGTTTTCTCTTCCGTTTCAGGAATCATGATTTTGGCAATAACGATCGCCGCTGGGGCCCTAATCAGAGAAGCGGTAAGGATATGCCCAACGATATCAGGGATTATCCCGCTGAGAATTGTTGCGTATAAAACCATCATGGTGCCAGCAATGGTGGCCATACCGCAGGTCATGAGGGTAAAGAGTTCGCTGCGGCTGATGTGGCGTAGATATGGGCGGATGAGGAGTGGAGCCTCAATCATACCGACAAAAATGTTGGCTGCGACCCCGACCCCCTCAGCCCCTCCAATCCCGAGAGTTTTCTGAAGTAGATGCGATACCCCGTCAACGATTCGGGGCAGGATGCGCCAATAAAATAGCAGCGACGAGAGCGCACTGATCAGCAGTACCATTGGCAGCCCGCGAAAGGCCAAAATATAGGCGCTGCCGGCGAAGGGTTCTACAAACGGTAGTGTCCCGCCACCGAGATACCCAAAGACCATGCTGGTGCCAGCTTGGGTTGATTGTTCTAGCGCCAATACCCCCTGATTTAACAGGATAAATATCTTTTGAAACAGAGGTACATTCAATAGAATTGCCGCCAATAAAAACTGCAATCCGACCCCAAGTAGCACCAGTTTAACGGGGAACTTGCGCCGATTCTCGCTAAAAATCCATGCCACCAGAATAAAAACAATTAGGCCGAAAATGCTTTGATAAATCAAGTATTTAGCTTTCAGAAATAGGCGGTTGCGTGTAGTTTCAATGAGACGAAACACCAAAGGCTTAGGTATTGAAGCGTGCGCATAGCGATATTAGCGTTTAACGCTACGAGGTTGAAGTAGAATAATCGAAAACAGGGAGGATATGCACAAGCAGCGTGCCTAGAACGCGGGTCTAGTTTACGCCATCAGCAAACGTCGGGCCAGAACCAACGCTGAACCTCCGCAGCCGAGTTTACTGCTGTATTTTTCGTCATATTTTGCGCCGTGTGCATCCGGTAACTAAGTCCGAACAGGGTGCTCAGATCGGCGGCAGTTAGCTTCTCCGTTGCGATGTGGCGCAAGACGCGCCCTTCATGCAGTAGCACTACCTGATCGGCCCAATGGAGGGCGAGATTGACATCGTGCATGCTGTAAATGACCGTAGTGTGACGCTGGCGGCTGATAGCGTGGAGCTTTTTCATCAGGCGTAACTGATGGCTTGGGTCGAGGTTGTTGGTGGGTTCGTCGAGGAGCAGGATCGGCGCTTGTTGAGCTAAGGCGCGTGCAATCACCGCCATCTGTACCTGTCCACCGCTCAACTCCCCCATAGGGCGAAACGCCAGGGGTGTGAGTTCCATCTGTGCCAAACTCTCTTCCACCAGCTTCAGATCTGCTGGCATTGGTTTTGAAGTCCAGCCGCTCTGGTGCGGTAGGCGCCCGAGCAGGACATAGTCGAATACCGTCAACGCAGGTGGCTGTGTGTTTTGGGCTACGTACGCGCAGTGATGAGCGATCTGGCGTGGGCCGAGACTGGACAGTGGACAATTTGCGGGTGCTCCGAGGACTATCTGGCCCTGATCTGGCTTAAGAATCCCGGCCATCAGTTTAATCAGGGTTGATTTGCCCGATCCATTGATGCCGAGTAAGGCCGTCAGGCGTCCGCTACTCAGGGTAGTATCCACCTGCTGCAGGACAGGTTTTTTGGCGTGATAGGCGAAACTGAGCTGTTTTAGGCTCAGGTCCATGGATTCCTCCGGGTGAATAGCAGGGCGAGGAATAGGGGCGCGCCAAGAAAGGCAGTTACCACCCCAGCGGGAAAGGTCAGCGGTGCGAACAGTGTTCTTCCCAGCATATCTGCAAGCAGAAGTAGAATAGCCCCACTCAGGGCACACAGCGGCAAGCGCGCGGTTACGTCGTCTCCAACCAGCAGGCGCACCAGATGGGGCGCGACTAAACCGATAAAGCTGATTACGCCGAGCATGGTTACGGTGATGGCTGTCATTACCGCCACGAGGGTGACACCGACTAGACGCATGCGCGTGACGTGCAACCCCAGCGAGGTGGCGGTATCGTGACCGCACATCAAGGCGTTGAAGCGACGGCGCTGCGTCCACAGGGCGCCAAATCCGACAGCGGTAACCGTCCCCAACACGCGCAGATCGCGCCAATCAGCACGTCCTACATCACCGAAGCTCCAGTGGACAATAGCGGCCAGCTGGGTGTCATCGGCCAGATATTGCAGCAGGGTCGTGGCGGCGACGAACAGCGCACTGAGTGCTACCCCAGCGAGGATAATGGTCTCTCGTCCACAGTCGCGCCACAGGCTTAGAGCGAGAATCAGCAGGGTGGTGGCCATGGCGCCGGCAAAGGCCAGACCCGTTACCGCCAGCGGATGGGTTGCGGGGGTTACGCCAGACGATAATAGCCAGATACCGCACGCCGCACCAAAGGAAGCCCCCTGGGAAATACCCAAAGTAGATGGAGAGGCCAGCGGATTATTGAGGAGCACCTGCAGGATGAGCCCAGCCGTGGCCAGCGCCGCGCCGCCGAGGATAGCGCTACAGGCGCGCGGCAGGCGGATATGAAACAGCACACGCTGGGAAGCGTTCAAGTTCTGGCTATCACCGGACCACAGCGTACGCCAGTCCAATTCCATCGCCCCGCTGGTCAGAGCCAGAATAGTGATGAGCCCCAGCACCAGCAGGGTCAGCAGCCAGCCCGCAGTCAGGCGGCGCTGACGCTGGTGATAAATGCGAGAAATGTTCATAAGGCGGGTGTGTCCACATCTTCTGTGTTTATCTGCGCGAAGGGGCCGAACAGCGCCGCCATCTGCGTGTACAACGGCTGCCCGACAAAGAAGCGGTAGAAGCGGTCGGCGGTGGCGGCAATCACAACATCGGCAAAGGCTTCAGGGTAGAGAATGCTGCCGATGTAATAGGTTTCCGCCAACACCGTATCGGGGCTGGCGGCGTAGTAGTGGGGGATAATGCGGTACAGGCGTTTATCTCGCACTGCTCGCAGTGCGGCAAACGCCGGATGGTGTAAATCGTCCCGTACCAGGGTTTCGCCGCTAGCACAGATGAATATCACCTCGGGATCGGCCTTGAGAAGATTCTCCACTGCGATGGAGAAGCGCCCTTTCACCAGATTGGCTGGAGGCATGATTGCATCCGCAATGTTGTTGGCCTGCAGCAGAACAAACGGTGGATAAGCGCGACTGGTGCCGAGGAGACCGTGGGCGACGCGGAAATTGAGCCCACCAATATAGACTGTGGTCGGAGCAGGGCTGACGCTGCTACGCTGCCTCAGATCGGCCAAACTTGAATGAATGAACTCTTTGATCTGCGCGGCGCGCTCGTGGCGGTCACACACCGTAGCGATAAGATCCAGGGATTGTTCAAACAGGTGACGCTGCGTAGTTAGATTACCGTTGTGGACTATCAACACCGGAATACCGGTCTGCTGCTGCAAATGATCCGCAACCTGCGCTGAGCCCCAACCCATGAAAATCACATCGGGCTGGAGCGCTACCAGCGCCTCGGCATCAAGCTGCCGCCGCGAACCGATGGAAGGGAGAGTGCCGAGATGTGGATTGGCCATCCGGTAGGAGCGCCCAGTGCCTCCCACCCATTGGCGCGGATCTTTTTCCTCCTGCTCTACCCCTACCACTTGAGCGGCCAACTGCATATAACACACCAGACTCAGGGCAGAATGGACCCCCACCAGACTGCGGGCGGGGGTGGTTATCTTCACCTGCCGTCCGGCTAGGTCGGTTACGGTACGTGTTTCACCAGTGATGGCAGCGACCACGGACGCATCAGCGTGGGCATAAGCATAAAAGATGGCGATTGTGCTGCCACCCAATAGCCAGATCAGCATCAGGGTGGTTACAAGCAGACGCTTTAATTGCATCACGATATCTCTTAGAAGGTGCATTGCAATCCTACAACTAGGTTTAGCCCTGGCTCATAGAGCCAAGTCAGTTGGCTGGAGCGCAAATGGTTGCGGTAACGGCGGTCAAATAAGTTTTTGGCGCTGAGTTGCAGGCCAATTTCTTCGAACATCCCCCAGTTGCCAAGATTGAGACCCGCATGGAGATCATAGGTAGTGTAGCCAGCGGTCTCATCTTCACCGGCGGCGACATTGCGTTGGCGGGCGTAGATGTTAGCTTGGACGCGCAGATAATAATCCATCGTGCCACTCAAAGGGGCAGCATAACGCAGACCGATGCGCCCGTTGAGCGGCGCAATGGAGCTGAGGTGGTCGTGGGTGTCGCGGTCCTTGCCTTCCACCCAGGCGATGGCGGTTTCCAGATCGAGGTGCGGAATCAGACGGAAGGTGGCTTCGGCGTCAAAACCATACAGTTCAGCGTCCTCCACATTGACGTAGCGATATGTAGGAATGTTGGCAAGAAACGAGTCGTTCTGCAGCTCAAGATCGATATAGTCATCGATACGGTTGTAGAACACGCTGACATAGCCTTTTGCGCGCGCGAAGAGAAATTTAAGCCCGATATCGGCGTTATAGGTATATTCGGCATCGAGAGCTGGATTACCGATTATTACCTGACTGCCGCCGCCACGAGTGGAATAGCGCTCAAACAGATCAGGAGCACGAAACGCGGTGCCCAGATTAGTGGTCAGGTGTAGATGGTTATTCAGGGCATACAACGAACCCAAACTGAAGGTCACAGCCTGATCAGTCTCGCGTGAAAACACATTGAGCGCTTGCTCGGTTTTGGCACCACCGCCGCCATAGCTGGTCTCAGCCATAGTCACATTGTCGGCATTGGCCGCAAAATAATCGTAGCGTCCGCCGACGGTCAAATTCCAGCGCTGGGTGACAGTGATCTCATTCTGGGCAAAAAGGCCAAAGTGATCGCGCTTTCCATCGGGGACAGGCTGAAATGTGATGAGCTTTTTCAGGGTGTCGTCGGTGGTGCTTCTGATCTCCTGGGTTTCGTCAGAGTCGGTTGTTTCATGCACTATTTCAACTCCGGTGATCCACTGTTGGCTTAACGCCGGTTTGAAAGTTAGCTGCACCGAGCCTCCGGTGGCTGTGGTATCGATAGTGTTTTGCTTCAGGTTCGAGACTTTTTTGGCCGGGTTGGGGAACTCTCCAGCAAAGCGGCGCTTCTGGTCCACATGAAACAGGCGCGTTTCCAGGCGTTGCACTAGGCCTAGATTTTCGCCGATGTAGCCGAGTTTGTAGCTACGGGTGTTGAACAGGGTAAAGCGGGATTCTGGAGCTGCAGGGTCTTTCTGTGGAACCCCAAAATCGTCGATGTCATGGATGCGCAGCGCCGCCTTGACGGTATGCTGCGCGTTGATTTTGTAGAGGGTTTTTAGATCGAGGCTTTTGCTTTCAAACTGGCTATGCCGCAGTTTTTTATTGCCACCCATCTTGTACTTATCATGATCCTGTCCCGCCACACTCAGGCGCACCCCGAGTCCGTGCCCGCCGACGTTAAGGGTGTAATTCCCCATCAAGCCTTCATCCACCGATGAATAGCGTGTCCCGATATGATGTTCGGCCTGCCATTGGTCGCCATCGGCAAATGCCACCTCTTTGGAGATGATGTTAATCACCCCACCAAGGGCGTCGCTGCCGTACATAACCGAAGCTGGCCCCTTTACCACTTCAATACGTTCGATGCTGCTGCTGTCCAGAAACGGTGTCAGCGGCGCGCGCCCTGCCCACAGGTTGGTTTCGCGATCGCCATCGAACAACACTAGCACTCGGTTGGCACCCATGCCACGAATCGTCGGCGTGCTTTCCCATGGTCCCGCGCCAGTCAGGGTGACTCCTGCCACACCATCGAGCATATCGGTAAAGGTGGTGGCGTTTTGCTCCTGTAGTTGTTCTTGACTCACCACGCTGATGGTGACCGGGGTGGAAAAAGCGGGGTTCTGCGCGCGGGTGGCGGTGACCACCATATCATCGAGTAGGACCGATTCGGCTTGGGCCGACTGAGCCCCGAAAGCAATGCACAGGAGAAAAATAAAAATAAAATACCGGCTGTGTAACATAAAAGACCCCCAAATAAAGCGTCGCCCATACAGGTGCGACAACAGTGGTACTGCTGATTAAATAGGGGAGTGCTTCGGCTGCAATGGAATAGAGCGCAGTTGAAAAGATAGGGCGCAGTAGAAAAAGTAGGGCGAAAATGGGTGTGGCAGAAAATAAAAAAGCCCGCAACCAAACGGCTGCGGGCTCCCATTAAGACCCTGGACCTAATCCATGTCGACCGAATAATCCCCTTCGGTTGTTTGACATCTTAGCCACGACAGCAGGTCTTCTGACTTCCGGATCATCCTTGAAGCGCGCCTTCCCGAATTTTTCAATTCAGTGGCATATTGCGCTTGTTGTCCCCGGTTACAGCGGTGGGTCCGTTCCCGATTTTAACGGGATTCCCTTTTAAGCAGCCACACGGGCTGCACACTGTCGTGGTGAAATATTTAATTGTTGGCAGGTGCCCTGCCGGAGTGCTCCGACCTTTTGCTGATTGAGGTAAGGACGGATAGCGGCAACAGATATAGCCCATTGGGCGCGGGGTGTGCAACTGCTTTCTGGTTTCTTGGGTTTAAAGCACGGGATTAGATTTTCCTCCTGCATTTGCGTAACGCAGCCACAAATCCATCTAGCGCTTCGGGAGCTGAGGCCAGGTGCAGATGGATATAGCTCGCTAAAACCTGTCCACGGCAGTAACCTTCATCACGCCATGAATTGTCGCGGTTGGTGCGCACTCGGTAGGCGGCGTGCCAGTCCTGACTCTCCAACGGATCGTTGCATAGCTCGGAATAGTGAAATTCATGTCCGCGCAGCTTGGTGCCTGTGCAGCCAAAGATGCTGGGTTGTTGCAAGGTGGCTTCCATATAGCCGAGGCATTTACGCCTTGAGCGCATGCGCGTCCAACTCGGGATTACCCCGACCAGCGGCCAGCGCTTTCCCGCTTGTTCTCCTGTCGTTTCTTGACTCTTACCATCCCCTTTCTCCAACCCCTGACTGAGATACACCAGGCCGCCGCATTCGGCATACACGGGACGTCCGCTGGTGCAAAACGCACGAATGCTGGCGCGCATGGAGCCATTGGTGGAGAGTTGCTCGACGTATTCTTCTGGGTAGCCGCCGCCGAGGTAAAGGCCGTCACAGGCGGCGGGTAATTCTGTGTCTTCCAGCGGAGAGAAGAAGTGCAGCTGCACCCCGCGTTGTTGCAAGGCGTCGAATAAGTCGGGGTAGTAGAACTGAAATGCGGCGTCACGGGCTACACCCAGGTGCACGGTATCCACTGCTGTTGTGCTCACCGGGGCTGAGGTTGTAGGCGCTGAGGTTGTAGGAGCGATGGAGGCAGCACTCCGTGCCTGCTGCAACAGATGATCGAGATCGAGGTGCTGCTCGGCGGCAGTGACCAGTTGCTGTATCAGGGAAGCGTTCCAGCATGTTTCCGCGGCTGAGACCAAACCTAGATGGCGGCTGGGTAGGGTGGGTAAGCTGTTGCGCGGCATGGATCCGAAGAGCGGCGGCAGGTCGGCGGCTTGGAGCGCCTGAGCAAGCAACGTTGCATGGGATGCGGAGCCGCAGAAATTGGCGATAACTCCAGCCAGAGAGATGCTTGGTTCGAAGGTGGCATAGCCATGTACCAGCGCAGCGAGGCTGCGTGCCATGCCATGGCTGTTAACCACCAGCGCCACCGGAGCTTTGAGCCAGGCAGCGATTTGGGCCGTGCTCCCCTCCAGCGCGGTAGGGTTGCTGCCGTCGAACAAGCCCATCACCCCTTCGATGATGGCGATGTCGGCAGTGGCACTGCGCTCTGCAAACAGGCGACTAACGTAGGCGTGGCCGCACATCCAGCCGTCGAGGTTGTAGCAGGGGCGTCCAGATACGCGGCTGAGGTGGCCGGGGTCGAGATAGTCCGGCCCTACTTTGAAGGTCTGCACCTGTAAACCACGCTGCTTTAGGGCGGCAACCAGCGCCAGAGTCAGGGCCGACTTGCCCACCCCGCTGTGGCTCCCAGCAATTACCAAGCGCGGGCAGGTGCTCAAAATTCCACTCCCTTGCGTGCTGGGATCCCCTGCTCAAACGCATGTTTAAGCGGGTGGATGGTGCTGACGGTATCAGCTAGTTCGATCAGTGCCGGTGCGGCATGGCGCCCGGTGAGCACCAGGGTGGTTGGTGTCGGAGCGCGGCGCAGCAGATCAGCTACTTCATTTTCATCCAGTAGGCCATGGGCCACGGTACCGCAGATTTCGTCGAGGATGATCAGATCATAGTTACCACTGCAGATGTGTTCGGCAGCGCGGGCTAGCCCTTGTGCGGCGGCTTTTTTATGCGCGGGGTAATGAGGGTGCTCTGGCTTGGGTACAAAGCCAAGGCCGCATTGCTCGGTCGGGACGCCGAGCTGACTTAGTGCCGCTAGCTCACCGACGGAAGTGTCGTTTTTCATGAATTGAAGAATCCGCACGCGCTGGCCATGACCCACCGCGCGTAGCGCCATGCCGAAGGCAGCGGTGGATTTCCCCTTGCCGTTACCGGTGAAGATCAGGATGTTTTTGCGCGCTTTGGTGTCCGTTGAGGTGGCGGTGGGTGCATCAATTTGGGGCTCTGATATTGTTTCCGCCCCAGTCTCTGCGGACTGAATTAGCCGATGTTGAAACCAGTCCAGGCGCTTGTGCATCTGTACCACTTCACCGACTATGATTACTGCCGGGCTGGTAACGCGCTGGAGTTTCACCTGTTCTGCAGCGTCCGCTAGGGTGGCGATGAGGGTGTGTTGCTGCGGCGTTGACGCATGACTGACCACGGCCACCGGTGTGGCGGGGGCGCGACCATGTGCGATGAGCTGCTGGCAGATGGTGGCAATATCGGTCAGCCCCATGTAAAACACCAGAGTGCCGCGCCCGCACCCGAGGGCAGGCCAGTCAATGTCCCGTTGCGGATCTTTGCGGGTGTTGAGGTGGCCGGTAATCAGGGTAACACTGGTGGTGAAATCGCGATGGGTCAGGGGAATCCCAGCGTACGCTCCGGCCGCAAATCCGGCGGTAACGCCGGGCACCACCTCAAATGGCACCCCTGCATCGACCAGGGCGTCAACTTCCTCGCCGCCGCGCCCAAACACAAACGGATCTCCACCCTTGAGGCGCACTACCACCTTGTTCTGGCGCGCCTTTGCCACCAGCAGCGCGTTGATCTGCTCCTGCGGTAGCGTATGATTTCCCATGTTCTTGCCCACATAGATAAGTTCGGCCGTCTTGGAGACTTCATCCAGCAGGGCCGGATTACACAGGCGATCGTAGAGCACCACTTCGGCGTGCTGCAGGCAACGCATGCCTTTAACCGTAATCAGGCCGCTATCACCGGGGCCAGCGCCGACCAGATAAACCATAGCATTTTCGTTCACGTTATTTCTCCCCGTCAGGAACTTGAATAGTGGATGCCACTGGAATGCTATTGAACCGCATCGAAGTGGCGTTGCAGAGTTTTTATCAGTTGATCCATATCGTCGAAAACGTTGAGCGCGTCGGTCTCAGGACGCTGCACTACGATCAATTGGCAGCGCTCTAAACGCGCGGCTTCGAGTTTTTCCGCCACCCCACCGGCACGGCCACTGTCCTTGGTGACCAGTATCCCGATTTGATGTTGCTGGATCAAGGTTCGGTTTTGCTCCAAGGTAAACGGGCCGCGCCCCGTGATACGTCTGGAAACGGGCAACCCTGCTTGATCACAGGCGGCGCTGGAGTCAGAATGATCCAGTACGCGGGCGAATAACCGCACTTGATCGCGCTGCGCTGCTGTCACATACGGGGCTAGATGGCGCGAACCGGTGGTCAGTAAAATCCCCCGTTTTGATTCCTTGGCTAACTGGGTTGCGATGGCGGCGGCGTGCGTATGATCCGTAGCGTGAATCCAACCGGGATTATAGCTGATGTCGTTGACGCCGTTGGTTTCGATGGCGTCGATGGCGTCCAGCAGCGCTTGGCGCTGATAGCGCAGATACGGGAGCTGCGTGGCGGTGGCCGCGTTTTGTGCTGCTTGCTGAACTTCGCTGGCATACGGATGGGTGGCATCGATAATGGCGGCAACCTGCTCTAACCGCATGAGCTCCTCCAGTTGGATGGCGTTCAGGCGGCCACAGCGCCGCCGAATGTCCGAGTGTTCCCCGACATTAAGAGTGGCATCTGTGGCGGTAGATACCAGCACCCGACACCGTGCCGCCACCAATTTCAGCGCGAGGGGGGCGGTTTCACTGGTGCCGCCGAGAAGCAGAACGTGTGGCCTGTCGGTCATGCTGTCCATTCTTTACATTTTCTCAGTGTAATAGCCGCGCGGCGTGACCATGCGCCCGCCCAGCACGCAGGTGGTGGAATTGCCGATAATCACCACTGAACGCATCCCTACCTCTTGCTCTAGCAGATGATCAAGATCGGTGAGCACCAAGTGCTGATCTGGGCTGCTTACTGCAGTGGCAATGCCGACAGGGGTGGTGCCAGATCGCTGCGTGCGCAGAATGCGTACAGCCTCTTCTAACTGCAGCACCCGTTTTTTGCTGCGTGGATTATACAGCGCTACCACTAGATCGGCGGCGGCTACCGCTTCAAGGCGGGTGACAATCATCTCCCACGGCACCAGTAAATCACTCAGACTGATGCTGACGTTATCCAGCATCAGCGGAGCGCCCAGCAGAGCCGCGGCTGAATTGGCGGCGGTGACCCCGGGGATTACTTCCATGTCGATATGCTCACCAGTAGAGGCGGCCATTTCTATTGCCAGCCCGGCCATACCGTAAACCCCGGCGTCGCCTGAGGAGATCAGGGCGACAATCTTTCCCGCTTTGGCCGCGTCCAGAGCCGCGCGGCAGCGTTGTGATTCCTGCATCATCCCGGAAGTGACAACCTGCTGGGTAGTGATCAAATCGGCGATGCTGTCCACATAGGGGCTGTAACCGACTATCACTTCACTGGTGCGGATAGCGCGGATGGCGCGTCCGGTGCGATCATCGGGGCTGCCGGGGCCAAGCCCAACGAGGTACAGTTTTCCTGCGCTATCGCGATGGTGATGCCGTTGAAGGCTGTTTTCTGCAGTATTAATGATGTCCTCCGTCCTGCGAGCAGGGCCGCGGGCTCACTTACCGCGGGCAGTTGTACATGAGTGGCGACAAAATCGGAATGCCCAAACGGGCGGGTGCTGAGGCGGATTAACGTCGAATCGATAATACGGAGCGGGATGGCGAGCTCTTCTGCGGCCAAGAGCAACCCGGCCTCCTGCGCTTTGACATCGGCGCTGGCGAGAAAGCGTACCCGCTCCAGAGGTAGATCAACTAGGGTCAGTGCGGCGCTAATGGCGTGGCGAATCTCTGCGGCGTTTTTGCCTTTGCGGCAGCCGATTCCGACGATCAGATCCTTGACCGTTTCGGTGGTGGTGGAGATCACCGGTTCAGCACCGATGCAATTGGCGATATTCAGCGCCAGATCATTGGCACCCCCTTCATGCCCGCTGAGCAGGCTGACAGCGTAGCGCCCCCCGACATCGACGCACACCACCGCCGGATCACACAACTTGCTCTCGATCAGTGGGGCAATGGCGCGCACCACCACGCCACACGGGGCTATATACACCAAGCCAGCGTAGTGCCTGAAAATTTGCTGAGTCAGGGAGTAGACGCGTGCGAACGAGGAGACTCCAGGGGGAGCAGCGATGGCCTCATGTAAATATTGGTCAACCTCCATGCTGGCGCTGATCTGCTCCATCACCTTCAACCCCTGTGGAGAAAACGTGATTACGCCAACGCTCATGCCGGTGCTCATGTCGGCGCTCATGCCGGTGCTCCATCATCAAGCGCCGTGCGATAGCCGTGGCTGAAATGGCGGTGATATAGTTTAGAGACCGGGAGGTCGCGCGCCAACGCGTGTCCGACGATAATCATAGCGGTTTTGGTGATACCCGCTTGGGTCACCTGTGGCGCAATATCGGCCAAGGTGCCGCGGATTATCACTTCATCGGGCCAACTGACGCGGAAGATCACCCCAACTGGGCAGCTTGAGCCGTAGAATGGAATCAGTTCCTCTACCACTTCGGCTAGTTTATGAACCGACAGGAACAGGCACAGGGTCGATTCGGTACGTGCCAACTCTGCGAGTTCCTGTTTGGGCGGCATGGGGGTACGCCCCGAGGTGCGACTGAGGATGATGGTCTGGGAAACCTCCGGCGCAGTTAGCTCGGTCTTGAGTGCGGCGGCCGCAGCTTGAAACGAGCTAACGCCAGGCACTACCTCGTAGGGAATTTCAAGCCGCTCCAGCACGTTCATCTGTTCGCGAATTGCTCCGTAGATGGACGGGTCGCCAGTGTGCAGGCGGATAACCTCTGTATTGTGTTGCTGGGCTTTGACGAACACCGCTTCAATCTGTTCCAGGGTCATGCTGGCGGAGTTGTGTGCTTCGGCATCGGCTGGGATCAGGGCAATCACCTCCGGGCTGACCAAAGAGCCGGCGTAGATGCAGATTCGGCATTGGCTGAGCAGGCGCTGAGCTTTGAGGGTCAGCAGTTCAGGGTCGCCGGGCCCGGCACCGACAAAAACAACTTTCATTGAGCTCTCCTCTCTTCTTTATCCAACGTACTTATTTTCTGCGTGCCTGCACGATAATCACTGCCAGATTTCCTGTCTTGGGTGGAGCATGGCGTAGGCGAAGCAGGTCCGTTTCAATGTGTTGCTCCGGCAGGCCTGCGCGCGCGACAAATACGCTGCGGGGTAGAGCATCTGCTTGTTCAATAAGGGCGACGATCTGCGCCAGCAGCGGCCCGATCTTCATCAATATTACGCCACCCCCCGTCGCGAGTAAGGTGCGAATTTGCTCCAGATCGTTAGCCGCATGGATCACCGTCAGCGGGTGCAGCCCTTCCCCCAGCGGGGAGTTAGTCAGGGCGGCTGCCGCGCTGAAGGCGCTTATCCCCGGCACTGTTTCAACCTTTGCTGTGGGTGAAATATCTTGCAGGGCGCGCAGCAGGTAGATATAGGTGGAGTAAAGCAGAGGGTCCCCGAGGGTGACAAATGCCACATTCTGACCGGCCTGAAGACGCGCACATATTTCTTGTGCAGTGGCGTGCCAGTGGTGCTGACGCTGCGCGGAATTATCTGCCAAGGAAAAGGTTACAGGTACGCTCTCGCACGTGGGAGACGCATGAGCTTTGACCACATCTGCAACATAGTTCTGGATGCTCAGGCGCGAACTTGGCACATAGATGCAGTCGCTGTGGCTCAGCACCCGCACCGCTTTTAGGGTGAGCAGTTCCGGGTCACCAGGGCCGACGCCTACGCCGTAGAAGGTTCCTGTGCGCGTAGCGGTCATGCGGTCACCTCCTTATGCAGTAGGAGGATTATGCTGCGCGATGCCAGAGCGCTTTGGCGCAAGGTTAGCGCATCATACGCATGGATTTTTTCATTCGTTAAGGTTAGGTTTTCGCACACCACCGCGTGATAGTTCGCGCCCAACCTCTCGAGCATCTCTGCGCCCCAGTTAGCGGCGGCGCGAGTTCCGGCGAGAATGGCGATCTTGTGCCACGCGCGCAGTTCCTCAACGTCTGTCGTTGGGGTGCGGCCATGGGCGCTGAGGATACGCAGATCGTTCCAGTCGATTCCCAGTCGCGCACAGGCTACCTGCACCGAGCTGATGCCGGGGAGGAGCTGGCACTGTTCGCGTCCGAAGCGCTGCTGCACGCGCCGCGCCAGACTGAAGAGGCCGCAGTCGCCGGACACCAACACAACTAAGCGCTGCTGGCGGTAGGTTGCCATGCGCTCGAGGAGCGCCCGAATATCGGCACCGACGGGTAGACGGATGGCGTCCACAGCTGCGAACAACTCCAGTAGATGAGGCGCGCCCACCAGCACTTCAGCCTGTGCCGCTGCTTTTTTGACGGCGCTGGTCAGGTAATCTGGGTGGCCGGGACCACATCCGGCAATGACAATTGATGGCGTGATGGGTGGCATGATACTCATAGAGCGTTCTCCGATGTGGAAGATACGGATGGCTTCCAGGGGGACAAATCTCCGACGCTTCCAAGCACCTCACCTTTGAGGTTGATCAACACTACCCGTGGCTGCCAAGCGGCAGGAAAGGTGCGCGCGGTGCTGCGCTGAATCTTGCGCGCTAACGTAGTGGCCACTTGGTGGCGCTCCGCAGGTGTGAGTTGCTGCATAAATAGTCCTTCAACCGTGGTGGCATCGGTGATGGTTGCGATGGGGCGCGCTAACAGCTGGCGCGCCAGTTCGGCGACAAACGGTGCGCCACTGTCCGAACGGGCGGAGTGGGTATCCCACTGTCCCATGGCCAATTTGGCCAGTTTGCCGGGATGTCCCAGCATCAATACGGCGTTGAACGGGTGCTGCTGCGCCAGATCAAGCATATAACCCCACTCATTACTCACCTCCACCACCTGCTGCGGTTCGAGGGTAAACTCACGGCGCGCGGCGTTACGCCCCATGTTTCCTGGCACCAGTACGGGGGCGCGGATATGGCTGGCGACACAGATATCCAGCGCGCATTTCAGTGACTGCTGTAATGCTGGAGCGCTGAATGGCCGCACCCGACCACTGGTGCCAATAATAGAGATTCCGCCGTGAATGCCAAGCTTAGGGTTGAAGGTTTTTTCTGCCAGCTCTGTGCCGCCGTCCACGCTAACGGTGACGATAACGCCTTGGTCGGTCACCTCACGCACGGCGGCGAGAATCATGGCGCGTGGCACCGGGTTGATAGCAGCCTCTCCCACACCTAGCGCCAGACCGGGGAGGGTTACGGTGCCGACCCCGTCTCCGGCGCGAAACACTAGCGCTGTACTGGCGTGAGGGCGAAGGTGGACGTGAATTCGTGCACCATGGGTGACATCGGGGTCATCACCGGCATCCTTGATGATGCTGGCCGCAGCGCAGGTTGCCGAGTTGCTTTTATCCCTGCTTTGGGCTCGGGCGTCGCACAGTTCAAGGGTAGCGACGGGCCACTCTAGGCGACTGCCGTCCGGCAGTGGAATTTCTATCTGCGCAACCCGTTCTCCCCGGAACAGAAGTAGCGCAGCGGCCTTGGCGGCTAAAGCCGCGCAACTGCCGGTGGTGATTCCTCCCCGCAGCCCTTCCCGTGATCCCTCCCGTGAGCCTTCGGTCATGTCAGCGAATTCTCCACCCAGCCACGCTGTCCGAGCTTGATAATCATGGTGGTCATATAACCCAGCGGTATCGGGTCCCAGCGACTCAGGTCTTCTACCAACAATTCATGCTCTCCCTGTTCACCGCAGCTAACCAGACGTGCCTTACTGAGTAAATTGCGCTGACGCAACAGTTTCAGCAGCGCTCCAATGCAAGCACCAGCTTTGTACAGCACCAGGGTTTCGCATTGGTCCAGCGCCTGCCCCACCGCATCCAGATTGGTGGCCGACATCAGGGTCAGGCGATCTTCCTGCAGGGTTAATACTTCAGCAAAGCGACTCGCTGCGGTTTGAAAGGCACTAATCCCCGGCACCACATGCAGATGGGTGGTTGGCATCAGTTCGGCCAGGCTCTGCAATAGGTAGGAACTAGTGGCGAAAATCAAAG
>JAQUDG010000138.1 GCA_028685815.1 Desulfuromonas sp. | reverse complement strand
ATCCACGAGAGCATGGGGGTTAACGATCGCTTACAACTTGCAGCTGCAGCGACCCTAATGCGCCGCCGCATCAATCATGAGCATATGCTTGCGGGGGTAAGTCTGGAGGATCCTGAATCCACCTATATCGATGCAACGGTCCGCATTGATGCAGATACATATATTCAGGCCGGTGTTCATCTCCACGGCACTACCTACATCGAGGCTGACTGCATTATAGAGACCGGTGCGGTCATCAGTGACACCCGCATAGGGGCACGCAGTCATATTCGTGCCGGAAGCGCCATCGAAGACTCTATCATAGGGGAGCAGTGCACCGTTGGCCCCATGGCGCACCTGCGTCCGGGTACCCACCTCCGCGGATTTAATAAGATCGGTAACTTTGTTGAAACTAAAAAAGCCCAGATAGGTATGCATTCACAGGCCAGCCACTTAAGCTACATAGGAGATGCCGAACTGGGGAAAAATGTTAATATAGGTTGTGGGACCATTACCTGCAACTACGATGGCGTAAACAAGCATAAAACTATCATTGAAGACGAAGTATTTGTCGGCAGCGATACGCAGTTCATCGCCCCAGTGACCATTGGTCGCAACAGCCTTATAGGTGCCGGTTCCACCATAACCAAGGATGTGCCCCCTGACTCTTTAGCGCTGTCGCGCGTGGAGCAGAAGGTCATCCCCGGTTGGAGAAAAAGCAAAAAAGATTGACGGTTAACTATAACCGGCATCGCCTCTGCAGAGCATACCGGATGATTTAGCATTTAAAGTGTGGAGAATATTGCATAAATGTGCGGAATTGTTGGATATATAGGACAGCAGAATGCAGCGGATATTATTCTGAATGGATTGAGAAAGCTGGAATACCGTGGCTATGATTCCGCCGGTATCTCTACCTGCGAGAATGGACAATTGCACACTGCCAGAGCCAAAGGAAAATTGGTTAATCTGGAAACCCAGTTAAAAGCGACCCCCCTTAACGGCAGTCTTGGGATCGGCCACACTCGCTGGGCCACCCACGGCAAACCTTCGACCGACAACGCTCATCCCCATAGAGCAGGTAGCTTTGTGGTGGTGCATAACGGCATCATTGAAAATCACCTGGAACTGAAACAACAGTTGCAGGAGGCCGGACATACGTTCAAATCAGAAACCGATAGTGAAATTATTGCACATCTGATTGAGGAGCGGCATAAACAGGGGGCAACTTTTGTAGATGCGGTGCGTGAAGCTACGCATATCCTAGCTGGCGCTTTTGCCATCGTGGTTATATCAGACAAATATCCAGACCAGATGATTGCAACCAAGTCAGGATCTCCACTGGTTGTAGGGCAGGGTGAGCATGAAAATTTTGTCGCATCAGATATTCCGGCAATGCTCTCCCACACCCGCGAGATGATATTTCTCCATGACGGGGAAATGGTAGTCTGCACCAGAACAGGGCTGAATTTTATCGATTTTGCCGGAAACAGCATCGAAAAAAGCAGTAAAACCATCACTTGGAGTCCGCTCATGGCGGAAAAAGGTGGGTATCGTCACTTTATGCTCAAGGAGATTCACGAACAACCACGCGCTATCGCCGATACCATCGCCGGACGGATCAATAAAAATAAAGACTCCGTGGTCCTCGCTGGGTCAGGGATCGACCCAGAGGGGATAAAGAACGTAGAGCGGATATATATTATCGCCTGCGGCACCTCCTGGCATGCCGCCCTAGTGGGCAAATGCCTGCTGGAAAAATATATCAGAATTCCAGTCGAAGTAGATATCGCGAGCGAGTTTCGCTATCGCAACCCCCTCGTGACCGATAAAACCTTGACCATTTTAATTAGTCAAAGCGGCGAAACGGCTGACACCCTCGCCGCCCTACGTGAAACCCACGATAAGGGTGGCAAAGTGTTGGCCATCTGCAATGTAGTCGAATCCTCCATCGCTAGAGACAGTGACGGGGTAATCTACACCCATGCCGGACCGGAGATCGGTGTTGCCTCCACCAAGGCTTTTACCACCCAACTCGTCGCCCTGTTTATGTTTACCCTCTACGCCGGCGAACTCAGAGACAGCGTGGATCGGCAGACCAGATCAGACCTGATCGCAGAGTTGCTAACCCTACCGCGCAAACTGGAAGAAACCCTGGAGTTGGATCCATTGATCGAAGATGCGGCCAAGGCCTACATCCACGCCCATGATTTCCTCTACATCGGACGCGGCAATCAATTTCCCATAGCCCTTGAGGGTGCGCTGAAACTAAAAGAGATCTCCTACATCCACGCGGAAGGATACCCCGCCGGAGAGATGAAACACGGTCCTATTGCCCTTATCGATGAAAATATGCCCGTTGTCTGTATCGCTCCCTACAACCATGTCTTTGGAAAAATCGTCTCCAACATGGAGGAGGTAAGAACCAGAGGAGGACAGCTGATAACCATCACTGATAGTATCCTTCCGTCACTCGAGGATAACTCGAACGCCCTGTTTCGAGTACCAACCATACACGATGATCTCATGCCGCTTATTACCACCATCCCCTTACAGTTGCTCGCATACCACATTGCAGTATTCAAGGGTACCGATGTAGATCAACCGCGTAATCTGGCTAAATCTGTAACCGTGGAATAGGGCAGAAAAAAGGACAACTGCCTGAGGATAAACAAGATATAAATTATTTTAAAAACCCATTTAATCCCTACACGGAGCTGATTCGTTCTGGCCAGCTCCGTGTTTCGAAATATTGCTCACCATGGAGTGCGTGGTGTAACCTCAGCAGGTTGCCTTAACTCCAGAATATGTCTGCTACATAATTGAGAAACCCACATGTTTGTTAAAATACTCCGCTATATCGGCATCACTGCTCTGGCCGGAACTATTCTTGGTTGTTCCGCCCTTATTGGGGCATATTTCTTTATATCCCACAGTTTACCTAAGCTGGATAAGCTCGAGGATTACACCCCTGCGGTGGTTACCGATGTCTACAGCTCTGACGGACACCGGATTGCTGAGTTTTACCGTGAACGCCGCATTGTTGTCCCGGTTAACCGTATGCCCCAAATGCTGATTCGGGCTTTTGTCGCCGCAGAGGATTCATCTTTTTTTGAGCACGAAGGGCTGGACTTCATTTCCATCTTTCGCGCTGCGCTTAAAAATGTGCGCGCTGGCGGAATAGTGCAGGGGGGAAGTACCATAACTCAACAGGTGGCAAAAAGCCTCTTACTCACCCCAGAGCGCAAATTTTCGCGCAAATTCAAGGAAGCTATTCTCGCCTGGCGCATAGAGCAAAATTTTTCCAAGCGCGAGATTCTGTACCTATATCTCAACCAGATATATCTTGGCCACGGGGCCTATGGGGTGCAGGCTGCAGCCGAAAACTACTTTGCCACCGACGTAGAAAATCTGTCCCTCGCGCAGTGTTCCATGCTTGCTGGTCTTCCCCAAGCGCCAAGTCGATACTCACCCTACAGTAACTTTGACGGCGCGCGTAAACGCCAGTTGTATGTACTGGAGCGCATGCTCGTCAATGAGTTCATAAATAGCTATGAAAAAGAGCAGGCGCAAAATGAAGAACTATATATCCATCCACGTAAAGACAACACCGCTGCCGGCACAGGCTACTTCACCGAACAGGTACGCCGCTATCTAGAGCAGGAGTTCGGTGCAGAGAAGCTTTACACTGCAGGTCTGCAGATTCACACCTCTATAAACCTCGATATGCAGCAAAGCGCGCAGGAGGCTGTACGTAAAAACTTGCAGGCTCATACGCATCGCCGTGGATTGAGACCACCTGAGCACGTCATACCAGAGGATCAATGGGACGTTGCCTTTACCTCTGTTCCGGAAAAACTCGAAACTGGACGGGTCTACCCAGCAATACTTACGGGTACCGATAAAAATGGCGCCCTGCTGGTGCAGTATGGGAATCACATCGGAAGTATAGCGCGCGCTGATATGAAATGGTGCGAACCGTTCAGCATTGTTCCTTACGTCCAATACGATGCCTCTACAGATAAAACCACAACGCGTGGCAAAACGATTCTGGCGCTAGGTTCCAGAATCGATATCTTAATCAAAGATGCACAAACCCAACCCTTCAAGGCCGATTATTTTCAGTACCCCGATGCCCAAGGCGCCATGCTGGTTATGGACCCTCATAGCGGGCAGGTCAGGGCGATGGTCGGCGGGTACGATTTTAACACCAGCCAGTTTAATCGGGTTACGCAGGCTCGCCGCCAGCCCGGGTCAGCTATTAAACCTCTTATATATGCAGCAGCGCTGGATAAGGGGTATACACCCGCATCGATAATTATCGATACTCCTCTTATTTACCAAAACACCACTGAGGATGGAGAAAAGCAGGAATGGAAACCAGATAACTACAGCAACAAGTTTTACGGCGCGACAACCCTGCGTGAAGCCCTGGCTCAATCCTATAATGTTATCTCAATAAAACTGCTGCAGCAGATCGGCGTCAGATACGCGGCGAATTACCTGCGCAAGCTCGGAATCGAGTCAGATATCAATATGGATCTGAGTATGGCCCTGGGTACTAATACCGTAACACCACTGGAATTGGCGACGGCATACTCAGTGTTCGCAAATGGAGGGATTATAATTTCCCCCTCATATATAGAAAAGATATACGACCGCTATGGCAAGGTACTTAAATCAACCGATCCGGCAGATTTTTTAACCGGACCCAAACAGGGACAGGAATTAATTGCCCCAGAAAAAAGACGGGTAATGTCAGAAGAGAATGCAGCTATCATTACCAATATGCTCGAATCAGTGGTACAAAACGGCACCGGTTGGCGCGCCAGAGCGCTAAAGCGCCCAGCTGCAGGGAAAACAGGTACAACAGATAATCTGTATGATGCGTGGTTTGTCGGCTATGTGCCCCAATTAGTGACGGTTTCGTGGGTTGGATATGATCAACAGCGCCCCTTAGGGAACCAAGAGACAGGATCAAAGGCGGCAGCGCCGGCTTGGGTAGATTTTATGCTCCAAGCCTGTGAGAAGCTCCCCGCACGGTATTTCCATATCCCGGACACGCTAGAATTTCATCCGGTAGATCCCAAAAGTGGTCTTTTAGTTCAAGAAGACAGCCAGAACATATATATCGAAATGTTTGCCCCTGGCACAGCTCCTAGCACCTACTCAATAGATGCACAAAAGAACCAGGCGACTGATTTTTTTCGCTTAAATTAAACTGGGCGATGTAGGCGACGTTTGCAGATATCGTATAATACGCAGAGTTCACACAGGGGGGTGCGGGCCTTACATACAGCCCTACCGTGAAAGATAAGAAGATGGGAAAAATCACCCCAATTCGCAGGAGGAGTGATGGCGCATAAATCTTGTTCTACTGCCACAGGGTCGGTTTTGTCGGTCAATCCGATCCGATAACTAACCCGTTTAACATGGGTATCCACAGCAAAACCAGGAAGATTAAACACGTTACTTAAAACAACATTGGCTGTCTTACGCCCAACCCCAGGCAGGGTGCACAGATCCTCCATGGTGGCGGGAACCTGCCCGCAGTAGGTTGATATCAATCTAGCTGCAGTATCTATAATCCGTGCCGTTTTGGTCTTGTAACAGCCAATAGAACGGATAATTTCCTCGATCTGTCCCTGCTCTTCTGGGGTGTAATCCTCTGCATGCGGATATTTCCGAAACAAATCCTGAGTAACTATATTAACCCTGACATCTGTAGTTTGTGCAGACAGGATTGTCGCGATTAATAGCTCAAATGCATTCGTATAATTTAGCGAGCACTTGGCAT
>JAQUDG010000137.1 GCA_028685815.1 Desulfuromonas sp. | reverse complement strand
AAAATATTCAGAGTCTTCGGGGAAATAAGCCAAATCCCACGCCACATATTCACTGGCTTCATCACCCTTAGCATTCAATTTTTTCGCCATATTATTGTAGTGGTTAGCCACCGTGAAGCCGATGTTACGAGAGCCGGAGTGGATCATGATCCAAATATATCCATCCGAGCCTTTTTGGATCTCGATAAAATGGTTACCCCCACCCAAAGTGCCTATTTGATGAAGTGCACTGGCGTACTCTTGGTTTACAATGGGCAGGTCCCCTCTTCTCTGCGGCATCCAGGCCTCATCTTGCTGCGTTTGGTGATGTTTGAACCCAACAGGAATGGTCCTACGTATAATGCCCATGATCTTCTTCAAGTCTACTGTATCTACAGCAGGCAGATTGGTGCGCAAAGAGCACATCCCGCAACCGATGTCCACGCCAACGGCGTTGGGGACGACAACCCCATTAGTGGCGAGTATCGCGCCAATGGGCATGCCATACCCCAGATGGGTATCGGGCATGATGGCGATGTGACTGAAGGCAAAGGGAAGATTGGCCAGATTTCGCGCCTGTTGCAGCGCCCCCTCTTCCATTTGGTCTTTTTTCAACCATATTTTTATTGGTAACTTCTCCGTTTCAACAAGCGTATAATCTCTGACTTGACCTCTGTTGCGACTTAAATTATTGTGATTCACTTCATGTACCCCTTTGAACAGAAAAAGGTTCCTGATTTAATTCTGCCACCCCTCGAAAGCAGGATCAGAATATCCGACGCTAACGGACCACACCTCACAGGGGCGGTGCACAATGGCTATTGATATCGTCTTATAAACATGAGTATTATCGTAAGGATTACACCCTAACCAATAACGTATTAAAGGAGAAACTCTATGTTGAGCCCAGCACTGAACCAGGCCCTGAACGAACAAATCAGTTACGAGAACTACTCTGCCTTCATCTACAAAGCCATGCAGGGGTACTTTGAAGCCGAAGATCTGCCGGGAATGTCCAACTGGATGAATCTTCAGTTTCAAGAAGAACTCTCCCACGCGGAAAAGATCTTCCGCTTCGTCTGCGACGCCGGCGGTCGAGTGGAAATTATGGGGATGGAAGCCCCGAACAATAAATATTCCTCGCCGCTTGAGGCCTTCGAAAGTGCCCTTGAGCATGAGCAGAAGGTGACTCAACTTATCAACGGCCTGATGGAAAAAGCACAAGCTGAAAAAGACCATGCAGCGCAGATTTTCCTGCAATGGTTTGTTACTGAGCAGATTGAAGAAGAAGCCAGTGTCAGCTTGATAATATCTCAGCTCAAGCGTGTGAAGGATGATGGGCGCGGTCTGATGATGGTAGATCAGGAATTGAGCAAACGCGCCGCTGCTCCAGCCGCTGAATAACGGCATTTCTTCTTCGGGCCCAGCATCTGCAAGGCTAATGCAGTTGGGCTGGTTACAGCTGTAAAACAAAATGGTACACTGGCACTATAACATAAAGCACAGAGCGCTTAACCCTCTGGCCCTACCCTTGATTTGTGCCAGAACAGCAGCTGCCTAGAATACCAACAACCTCAAATAGACCGCGCCCGAATCAAAGTACTCGCGTACTTAATCTCGGGCGCGGCAACTTTTGCCCGGAGAGCTTAACTATGAATACACAACGTCTGCAGATATTGGGGCTGGCAATTGGCATAACTGCCGCATTTATGTTCTGTCCTCAAGTCAGCATGAGCCAGACCGAGGTCAGCCTCAATGATGCGCAGCAGGACCCATCCTTTGAACAGGGGCAAAAGCCAGTTGCACCGCCAGGACGGCAGGGCAATATTCTAAATATCGTTCTGGGCCGCTCACCTGAACGCTCGACTGAGCGTGGCACCCTCGTAATGGAGGCGTTTCACGACGTAAACGGCGATGGGATACATAACGAAGGTGAAGAGCTGTTACGCGATGAAATATCCTGTATCGTGGATGAAGTGAATTATGTGCTGCCGGCATTTATTCCAGGATTAGACTACAACGCTCGCTACAGCATAAAATGTCGTGGTAAACAAAAATATGAGCCCACGGCCGTAACTAAAAACGTTCTGGTTGCTCGCCGTGGGACCATCATCAGCATTTCTATTCCGTGCGACCTGGTAGAATAATTAGTGACTTCGTCCTGACAACGGCTAAGGGCGAAGGCCTAAGAAAAAACAAAACCTATATCATTAAACGCACTACTACTATCCCCGCCGCCGTACCTAACAGACACAAACCCACATTCAACATAACGTTGGCACCGGCAGCCAACCACTGTCCACTTTCCAGCAGAAACCAAGATTCATAAGCAAAGGTGGAAAATGTAGTAAATCCCCCCATAAAGCCGACACAAATTCCCAGCCGAAGATCATCACTGATCACCGTGCTTCGCAGAATGAACTCCAGTACCACACCAAGCAGCAACGACCCGATGATGTTCACCCCCAGGGTTCCATATGGCAGAGCACGCCCGGTGCAAGAATAAATCCAGCCAGAGACTTGGTGACGCGCCACACATCCTAGACCGCCGAATATTCCAATATACAGTATGTGCATTTTAAATCCTCCCGCGCAGGTTTGGCTCCAGCAGAACAGTGCTGGAGGGGAAAAACAATGTCAAGTCCTGGTGTTTAAAATTTTTTCTTGCATACTGAACCTATGAGCGCTAGACTTTTAGCACTCAACGACTACGAGTGCTAACAATATTGTCCATCGCATCAAGCTACAGGAGGTAAACCCACATGCACGAATTAACCCTTACTGCTAATACCCTCGATCACTACATGGCACAAATAAATCAATATAAGTTGATTGACCGCGAAACCGAGCGGGAGTTAGCGATACGTTACAGAAAAGAAAATGATTTAGAGGCGGCACAGAGCCTCATATGTGCAAACTTGCGCTTTGTAGTGAAGGTAGCCCACGAGTACCGCGCCTATGGTCTTAAACTGCTCGACCTGATTCAGGAAGGGAATATCGGCCTGATGAAGGCGGTAAAGAAATTCAATCCAGAGCATAACAATCGGTTGATCAGCTACGCTGTCTGGTGGATTCGGGCGTACATTCACAACTTCATTATCAATAGCTGGTCCTTGGTTAAAATTGGGACCACGCAGGCGCGGCGCAAATTATTCTTCAAACTTAAGCAAACACAGGAACTCCTCCAGCGTGACACCGGAGAACTCAGCGATGAGGCTGTAGCCGCACACCTGCACGTGAATGTGAACGAGGTACGCGAGATGTCTGCTCGCTTAGGCGGAGATCAATCTCTGGATGTGGAACTAGTCGAAGGGGAAGGTCAGACTTGGCTAGATCGACTACCCAGCACCGACTCTGATCAAGAGCATCGGCTAATTGAAAATCAGGAAACACAAAATCTTACTGACGTAGTCAGGCAGGCGCTGAAGACCCTAAATAAAAGGGAACAGGAAATTATCCAAGCCCGCATCTTGGCGGATACGCCAGTCACTCTACAGCATCTGGCTGAACATTTCTCCATCAGTCGCGAGCGTGTGCGTCAGATCGAAAAACGTGCGCTGCAGCGCCTGCGTGCCTGCATGGAGACAGATGGTGCAGAATAACTGTTGAGTCCACACTCTGGTTGCTTTACTATTACGCGCTTACTTGACTCGGTGTGTACACGTCAGCCGTTTAAATTCCCACAGATAATCCAGACAACGCTCAGGAAGAGGATACATACATGAGATTTTGGGTACTGGTTCTTCTACTTGCCATGTGCATAAGTGCCTGCAGTTCAACCGGTAAAAACAAACAGGAACCGGCAAACGAGGCTTTAGTCCTCTTCAAACAAGGCGAAGAGGCGTTCGACAAAAAGAACTATAGACGCGCTATTGAGCACTGGCAGGCGGTGCGAGATATGTACCATACTAAAGAACTAACCACCCTGACCGAGAGAAAAATAGCTGATGCCCAGTATGCTGCCGGGCAGACAATTGAGGCAATTGCTGGGTACGAAAACTTCCTCAAACAACATCCGGGACATCCACAGACGCGAGAAATCCTGATCCTTCTCGGCAAAGCGCACTATAGCGAAATCCTGAGCGACGACCGCGACCAGACGGCAACACGCAATGCCCTGGCGACCTTTGAACAGGTACAGAGGAACTATCCTGATCAAAAGGACGAAGCAGAGATTCAAACCCTTATCCGCCAGTGCAAAGACCGTCTGGCTGACAACGAGCTATACATTGCGGCGTTCTACCTAAAAACAAAACTATACGTTCCGGCATTGGAGCGTTTACAGCATCTACACCAAACCTACCCTTCATATTCAGATATGCCTAAAGCGGAATTTCTCCTAGCCAAGGCTCACTATTTCACCGATGATAAGGAACAGTGTGCGACCGTACTGAACGAACTTGAGGGCAAAATAAGTGATAAAGATCTGCGCAAAGACGTGCTCAAGTTTCGCAAGAAATGTAACATATGATCTAAACATGCTACATACGGCACCATCCCCCTCGTTGCATGATTTTGTTCCCATACCAGCGGTCACGGACGCAGCAGAAGACTTCACCATTGCTGCACGCGCTAACCGGAGTGAATCGCTGAACTAAACCTGCCAAACCGTTCGCTCAAACAGCGTTCAGCGCAGAGCAGTGCGCCACATTTCCCTTGACATAATTTATCAGATACAGTAATCACTTCTTTGGTAAAATATTATTTTTATGGTCGATAGCTAATCGAATGTTAAGTAATGCCCTGACGCAGATAAGCCTGACGCAGATAAGCTATTGCGGCTTTATCTAGTGGGCAGCACTTTACCCCGCTTCTGACCGTTTCAGCTTTTAACTATTCGTTTACTTCATTCATTCCGCCACATTTACAGAGGCTTCACATCAACACTGTGACGGGGTGTTTTTTATTCGATGCATTGAAGCTCTAAAAGGAGAGAAACATGGCAGATTACGGCAATCTAGAAACTCGTGTTCGGCGCAAATCCCTGCTCAACAAAGTAATGTCAGCAGAGGCATGCGTGCAGTTCTTCAAACCTGGAATGGATCTAGGCTGGTCTGGCTTTACCCCGGCTGGTTACCCCAAAGCGATACCCATCGCGCTGGCAGACCATGTCGAAAAAAACAACCTACAAGGCAAGTGGAAGTTTAATCTCTTCATCGGTGCCTCCGTAGGAGCAGAAACAGAAAACCGCTGGGCCGAGCTCGACATGATCGACCGCCGCTGGCCTTACCAGACCGGCAAAAACATTGCCAAAGGGATCAACGAAGGGCGCATCCGTATGGGTGACAAGCACCTCTCTCTCTTCGCCCAAGATCTTGGCTATGGATTTTACACTCCCAAAATCGACATCGCGATCATCGAAGTTTCTGCCATTACCGAAGATTGCGGCCTGATCCCCACCTCTTCCTGCGGTGTGATAGGTGAGATCCTCAAGATAGCTGACAAGATCATCATTGAGGTCAACACCGGACAGCCCTCCTTTGAGGGGATGCACGACTGCATCATCCCGCGTAATCCCCCCCATCGCGAGCCATTTTTGATCAGCAAGGCAGGCGACCGCATCGGAGATACTTACTTCCCCTGCGATCCGGATAAGATCATTGCGGTTGTAGAATCCAAACACCGCGACAAGGGCCGCGCATTCAGCGACGCTGACGAAAAATCGGAAGCTATCGCTGGCCACATCCTTGATTTCTTCTCAGCCGAGGTCAAGGCTGGGCGCCTGCCAGAGAATTTGCTGCCACTGCAGTCTGGGGTAGGTTCCATCGCTAACGCGGTTGTAGGCGGTCTGGCTAATGGACCTTTCTCC
>JAQUDG010000031.1 GCA_028685815.1 Desulfuromonas sp. | reverse complement strand
TTGCACCGCATGCTGAGCTCCAATACGGGTAAAGAAGTACCCAGGCGGCAGTATGGTTCCAGGCGCGACATCCTGGTTGGAGAATTGATCCGGAGCACAGAAAAAGTTGTAACGATGCCCGTGTTCAATCGCTATGGTTGGATAATCCGCAGGAGAATAGGTGCCTAAGCCAAAAGCAGCTTCTTCTTTATCACGCGCTTGGTTGATTCCAGGGAGAATCCTGGCGATATTTTCAACTTCAATGGTTAAGTCATGATTTCCTGGGGTGTAGGTAACCAGAATAGTGCCATCTTGAATGATGTGATTCAGCGCCCCAATTACCCCAGCATTTGCCGTTACGATGCGATCCACAAAATCAGCCTGATCTTTGCCCGCGTAGGTATCTACAGGTGCCGGCACAAACCATTCGTCTAGCAAGTCACCTGCAATAACGAGTTCCTTGACATTGCGCGAAGCCCTGATCCGTTTGAGAAAATTCTCCAGAGCAGGCAGGTTTTCGTTGATCTCTGCATAGCTCAGATCAGCTCCGAGATGAATATCACTGATAACAACGATGAGATTCCTTCCATCGCTTTCCGTATTGAACTCATCAATAACCTTATCCCTACTGCTGCTATCTCCGCACGCTGTGAGCAAACAAAGTGCCACCCCGATTAAACTGCTCAAGGTGAGTACGGTTAATCTTCTCTGCATAATAACTTTCCTTTGGTGAATTAAGACGCGCCGCGCCCTAGCGCAGCTTTGCAGCCACGCAGTTTGCCACATTCTATACGGGTTAAAAAGCAGAATAAAACACTAGTTTTTATGGTGAAAGGGTAAACAATCAATGGCGTAAGCATGTTTTTCATCCAATAACCAATGGGGCATTAGAGGCTATTACGCACATCATACGGTGCCCGCTTCTCAAGCGTAGAGACCATCTCGATACGAGGGGAGGCCACATGTCGCTACATAATAGGTCTTATCCACCTGGAAAAGGCAATGTTCTATTTTGCTGTAGAGCCTGCACAATGCTGTAACACGGGGAATATCTGCGCTGAACCAAAAAGAAAGCCAGTCCAGCCGTCAAAGGAAGATTCAAAATCTGACCATTGTCCACGCTGGCTGTGCGCGAGTAAGCGCCAAGTACTGTATTGTGGATGGTAATCGTACTGCCAAGGGTTAAAAGCGCTTCGTAGATGCGATTATTCTGCTGAGGAGAAAGTAGCGCTGTTTACCGCCGAGCAAAATTCGACCTAAATTCTGAGTGCGGCGACGCTGACTCCTTGGACACATTTAAATGAAAAATATTCTACATTCACAAACAAACACATTATGCTTTACTTGCTCATTGCATCCGGCGTAAAAGTGGTTAGAGGTGCGCTTGAAGGTCACTTGATGTAGATTCCTGTTGAGATTGACTCCTCCGGAAACAGAACAGAAAACGCCAACAGCACCTGCCGGAGGACCTTAATTTTGAAGAACCTACTAAGTGCACTTAAACTACCCGCCCGCCTTGAAGCCCTGCCCCTTGCGCAGGGTTTTGGCCGTAATCTGGCACTACTTGCAGATTTTGATGCAAACCGTTGTAATGCCGTCATGCTGGCCTGTGAAGAAGCTTTCAGCTCGATTGTGGAGCGCGCCGACCAGAGTAGCGCCGAACCGATACAGGTACAGGGCGAGGTCACACCGCTGGAGTTGACCTTGTGCTTCAGCGACAAAGAAATGCCGCCCATGTCCGATGATGAGCAGCTTCCCCGACTTGACACAGATCAGCTTGACGATGCTGATTTGTCCGGATTGGGGCGAGTACTGATCCGTGGCGTTGCTGATGGGGCGCTGTGGGAATCCCTCGGACGTGACGGCAACAGGCTGCACCTAACGTTTAACCGCCAGCATCAGACCATGACTGCCCCACCAGAGCTCGGCACGGCTCAGATTTCACCTTCATCTGCGGCAAAACCGCAGGAGTATCGGATACGCTGTGCTGGGTCAAACTCTGACTGGCCCCAGATCACCCGAATAGCGTTTCATGCCTACGGTTATACCCACCCCAGCAATGATCTGTACTCTCCTGAACGCCTGCGTGAATTGAACCATGCTGGACGCCTGATCTCGGTGGTGGCTACTGCCGAAAATGAGCAAGTGGTTGGACATTATGCCCTTGAAGTTGGTGGACTAGGCCAGGTTGCTGCCAGTAAACCCCTGGTGGCTGAAACCGGCATGGCCGTGGTGCATCCAGACCATCGTGGCCAAGGTCTGATGGAGCGGATGCGGCATTTTCTTGAATCTGCAGCTAGCAAGCATGGCCTGCTCGGTATTTTCAGCCAACCGGTAACCAGCCACCCCTTCAGTCAGCAAGTCAACGAGAAGTTTAGTGGGCATCCCTGTGCCCTGTCGCTAGCCTTTCTGGCACCAAGCCTCAAATTCCGCGCCATGACCCAGGAACAGTCCGGTCAGCGCGAGAGTTGCCTGTTCTATTTCAAGACGCTCACCACCCCTGCCCCGCGCCTGCTTCATCTTCCGACCCGCTACCGCGATATATTGCTGGAGACTTACCAGCGCTGCGAAATACCAGTCACCGAAGCAGACACACCAAGCGCTATGACGGAAATAAGCCATGTCAGCGCCCACTACCTGTCGGCATTAGATCTGGGCATGATCAGGGTTGAGACCGTTGGCCAGGATATCTTGGCAGCGCTGCGAACTTCCCGCAACGAGCTGTGCAGAAAGGCCGGCGCACGAGTTGTTTATCTGACCGTAAGGCTTACCAGACCAGGCGCGGAAGAGGCCTGCTCTGCGGCAGAACGAATTGGCTTTTTTTACGGTGGCCTCGCCCCCTGTTTTGATGAAGGTGAGGATGTAATACGGCTGCAATATCTGGACATCACTCTGGATAGTACGCGCCTAACCGTCACGTCCCCTTTTGCCAAGCGCCTGCTGGCATATATCGAGTCAGATCGCCTAAGGATTGAGAATTTATGATCGAACTATTCCGTACCTGTCCGAACTTCCTGCGCTTCTGGCTCTCCCAGGCAACATCCCAGATAGGCGACCGAATTCACTCTCTGGCGCTTATCTGGCTGGTGTACAAATGGTCGAACTCCGCACTGGCGGTAGGAATGATTCTGATAGCCACCTCTCTTCCCGGCATCCTGATCTCACCACTCGCGGGTATTCTGTGCGACCGGTTTAGCCGCAGAAAAATCATGATTATCGCTGACCTAGTGCGCAGCGCCGTGGTGGCTTGGGTGGCTTGGCAGTCTTACACCAACGCATTGGACTATAACGGTCTAATCTGTGCCACGGTGGTGATAGCCATGGCGGCCGCCTTCTTTAATCCTGCAGCCCTTGCGCTGATCCCCAACCTCGTTGAGCGTGGGGCGTTGACTCGTGCCAATGCCGCGAGTCAGCTGGTGGCAGGCTTAAGCGCCGTTATCGGCCCGCTTTTTGGCAGCGCCCTGATCGCCACGATTGGCGTACCCATGGCCTTTGGTATCAATTCCATTTCGTTTATCGTATCTGCCCTGCTTATCTTTCTGGTGCACGAGCAGCCAATGGCGCAAACCTCAACCAAACCCAGCTTTCTGGGCGAAATGCGCGCCGGTCGCGAGGCATTGCGTCAGGCCCCGCTGATTACCGCGCTTTTAGTCCCAATCATGGTAATCAACTTCTTCTTTGCAGCTATCCCGGTCGTGCTGCCGGTGTTAGCCGAGGGTATTTTCCAAGCCGGAGCTACTGGGCTAGGCATCCTAATGAGCTGCTTTGGCGGCGGGATGTTTATTGGTTCGTTGCTCCTTTCAATGGCCAGACAGCAAAAAGAACGCACTGTTACCTTGATCGGGTTCAGCCTGATGGGATGCTGTTTCCCTCTAATCGCACTCAGTCAATGGCTGCCTCTGACTGGACTAGGCTTGCTGGGAGTTGGTATCGGCCTCTCCATCGTCAACATCACTCTCATTACCATCTTTCAAAAACTGCTGGACGACAGCTCCCGCGGCAAGATCATGGCACTGGTTACGGGACTGGCCCTCTCGCTCCAGCCGATCGCGTATGGCGTAATGGGGATTGCAACCGAAATACTCAAACCAGCTGGGGCCCTGCTGGCTGGTGGTGCAGTGATCCTGCTGGTGACGTTCTACCTAGCCTCACTGAAACTATTAAAGGAGGTCTAAATGGATCCACGTACCTTCGCATCCGAAGTCTATGCTGATGTACCAGCCTACCGTCACTTTTTAGATGATGCTGGAGTTACAGGATCTGCTGATTGGGACAAGCTGCCACTAATGGACAAGGAATCCTACCTGTTGGCCTATCCGGTCGAAGATTTGTGCCATAACGGTAGCTTGGACGGTTGCCATCTGCTCGGCGCCTCTTCAGGTTTTAGCAAGAGCGGTTCCTTGTTCTGGCCCAAGCGCCCCCAGGACGAAGGTGATTATGTCACCGCCATCGGCAACATGCTGGTGGGTTACTATGGCATTGACCAAAAACGAACCTTGGCGCTGGTCTGCCTGGCCTTTGGTACCTGGATCGGTGGCATGCAGATCGCTGCTGCATTGCGTGCCCTTGCCGCATCGGGGGAGTTCCCCCTGACCGTCGCCACACCCGGCCTAAACCTGCGCGAAGCCGCCACCCTGCATCAGCGCTTTCATAGCAATTACGATCAGTGCCTGATACTGACCAACCCATCAAACATCAACCTAGTTGGCGCCTTGATACGACAGTTCAGCCCAAATCTGCCGCCCGCCAGCGTCTACTTCCCGGTTGTAGGCGAGTTTTTCAGTGAACCGTTTCGAGAGCGGGTTGCCCATGATTTCGGCCACCACCCAGACACTCCATTCTGTGTCTGGACTGGCTACGGCTCAGCCGATACCGGCGACCTTGGCGTTGAAACCGCTGCCACTATTGCCCTACGCAAATGGATATGTCGCCGACCTGAACTCTCAGAACAGCTGTTAGGAGCCAAAGAAACACCGATGCTACTGGCACCCACTCCCAAGGCCTATATCGAGATTATCGACAACGAGATCGTGGTCAGCAAAGATCAAATGACCCCGTTGGTACGCTACAACACCAAAGACCAAGGCGGCCTGCTGCAGCGCTCAAGCCTTGTAAACCTTGGGGTGCCGGACGCACTACTGGCAGACCTGCCAGAGAAAATTCTATTTGTGCACGGTCGGGTCAGCGATAGCGTAGTCTTTTACGGCACCAACCTCAAGGTGCCTGCCATTGGGGATTTTCTGCTCTCTCTACCTGCATCGTTTCGCTACGGCGGGCTATTTCAAGTTCGCCAGACTCCGGGCAGTAGTGCCACCAGCTTCTTGTTTGCCATCTTCACCCAGGGCAGCGACGACCTAATGCCCGCCAGCGCCTATTACGACGAGCTGATTTCATTCTTGAAACAGAACAGCCTGGAATTTAGTGCCAAATACGACCAGCTCTGCAATGCAGCTGGAGAAAAATTGATCAAGATTGAGCTGCGGGATATTACCGAGCTCGACCCCACCATCAAGCACAGATTCATGATTGAAGAATAAATATTTTAATTGATGAATCAACAACTAACAGGGGTTATAAAATGAAACCAAACGGTCCTAAAAAATGGATATTATTGGGAACCGCAACACTGTTGATGTTCATGGTATTCAATCTATCCGGATGCGGATCAGACCACTCGCACGAATACTGGGGTCCAGAATCGGAGCCAGATTCAACCTCGGATACAGTTACTCCAGCGGAACCAGCTAAAAAGTACGCCGATAATGTATCATATATCGGTGACAGCAACGGCACCCTTGCAGATGAGATCGAAGAGATATTTGTCAACAGCTTCTCCTATGATGGGTCATCCACCGATGAACCAATCTTCATCGCGGCGTCAAGAGTTCAAGCGCTGAGCTCGACCCAACAAGAAGGTATCCGAGGAACTTTAAGTAATTTAAATCCGCTTGTGTTGGTCCATGGCAACGCTGAACAAATAAACGCGCTGCTTGATATCCTTGGACTCGAACAAAACTTTATTCTGCCGGAAGGTCTGCCAGAAGATAAGAATTACGCTGAGCTATTTGCTATAGACCAGGAAGACGACGGCTCTATTTTTATCTGGGCAATGTATCCTCCCAGCGATGGAACTTCGGAACATTACCCCCCTACGCCGCCGACAGAATCCTTCCCTGCGCCGCTGCCTGACCTAACCATTGACAGTGCCTCTGAACAACTCCGCAGGACTGATATGTTGCGTATTTGGGTTGACGATAGCGGTAAGCGCATAACAGAAACGCTGGGAGAGGACAGACAGGAAGCCATGCGAGCTCTTACTGCTGCCGCTACCGCTGATTCAGCGGGGGAGCTGACCCAACTTGCAAAAGCCTTTGTTGTTACCCATAACGTCTCCTACGGCAAGAATTACTACCAGCTGACTTATTACATTTATTCATGCCACTCTTTCAATGAAGCGGATGCCACGGATTATGATTGGTTCTATGTGCGCCAAGAAGGGATGCTGAACGCTTCTGGAGAGTATACAAATCCCGAGAAACGGGGCAATAGAGAGTATGTCGGTAACTATGTCGGCAGTTACACAATGGACAACTGGATGGAAGGGTTGACCTCCAAGG
The DNA here is from genome assembly GCA_028685815.1 of Desulfuromonas sp. Lineage (GTDB taxonomy): Bacteria > Desulfobacterota > Desulfuromonadia > Desulfuromonadales > Desulfuromonadaceae > JAIVHC01. The sequence goes on along the minus strand of JAQUDG010000031.1, from coordinate 17,768 downwards.
GAAGCGGCGTAGCGCTCATGACCGCGAAGCCCGAAAACATCAACAATGTGGCATCGGTCACCAGCGGCATCGACTGGCAAATCGGTGGGTCCGTAGGCTTTGATAGCTCCGGCGCCACCGGTTCTGTGAGCGGCGGCGTCACCATCAGCAACTCCACAACTGTCAACGTGAGCGATTGCGAGATAATAAACAACTCAGCTAACGCCGTAAATAACGCCAAATGGGACTATGAATTCAAGAAACCAGTTCAAACTACTTATTTCGCTTATACGTCAATCACTAATCCCCCACTGTTGTCACATTCGAATTTCCAGCCGGTGAACCAGTGGATATGGAAATTAGCTCCTGCCATTCGTACTGCAAACCGGAATAGTTTTTCCTCAAAATTCGAGATGGAAATGTACTCCACCCAGGGCGGGGAACCGTTTGCTTTTTGGATCGCTAATCCTATCGAACATTATTATAGATTGACGTCACCATGGACCTTCAATGTGCCCTTATCCTTCCCGCCGCTGCTAGTGGCCCCGCACGATATTAATTTCGGCGCGGCAGGACAATCCAAACCGCTAGACATATCGGTTGCGCGCAGTTGGACAGCCGCCAGCGACCAGGATTGGTGTGAGGTAGATCCGGCTAACAATACAGGTAACAACTCGCGTATCAATATTACGGTTGCCCCGAATACTACTGGGAAAAACCGTTCCGCCGTCATTACCTATAAAACGGTAGACGGCAATGGCTCAGACACCACCACCATTTTCCAATCTCAGTACTAACGGCTGTTACCCACAAAAAACCGTATCCCTCGCTTTTTAAAAAAGTGAGGGATACGGCTAAAGATACGTTAGTGTTCTATTCTTTAGGAGAAACAACCATGTTTAAATACCTTGACCACCACGCCCAGTTGGCACGACTGCGCGAACTCTGGCATACCGCCCAATCTACGTCGTTCTACCAACGCAAATATGCCGATTTTAGCGTACCAGCCGATTGGCCCAGCTGGCAGGCCCTGCCCTATTTAAGCAGGCAGGAATTGTACGACAATGCCTGGCCCCGCACCAAGGATATGTTGACCTGTAAACCTGAGGGGATGATCGTAACCGCCACCGGCGGCACCACCGGCATGGCCCGCTACAGTGTGCTGACCCATGCTGAATGGGACCGCTTCTGTGATGAGCAAGCCAGGGCGTTGCAACTGATCGGAGTTTCTGCCACAGATCGGGTGGCGAACCTACTAGTGGCCGGTTCGCTCTGGCCTTCTTTTCTGGGTGGACATGAGATCATCAAGCGGATTGGCGCCCTGCACCTACCCATTTCAGCCAATATCCCGGTGGAGACAATCTTGCGTTTCTGCCGCGAATTCCAGCCAACGGTGATGATGAGTCTGCCGACCCTGTTTATCTTTCTGGCCGATTTGGCCATTAAAAATGGGATCACCTTTCCAGAACTGCGCCTGATCGGCTATGCAGGCGAACATATGAGCCCTGCCGTGCGCGATCATCTGCGCCGCGGTCTGGGAGAGCAGGTAGAGATCCATGCCTTGGCCTACACCAGCGCCGATGCCGGACTGATGGGGTATCAATGCACCCGCTGCGCCGCCAATGAGTACCACATCCCCACCGCTTTTCAGTTGATCGAGATCATGGATATGGAGCGCAATTGCCCAGCAAAAACCGGTGAATCCGGGGAACTGCTGGTGACCAACCTAGCCCGGGAATCACAACCACTGCTGCGTTACCGGATCGGCGATCAAGGTTGCTACACCCGACAGCCGTGCGCCTGTGGGGACCGTAATCCCCTACTGCGCTTAGAAGGACGAGCCGGTGATGACTTCAAGCTGGGTGGAGCCTATATCGGTATGCAGACCATTGAACGGGCGGTAGAAACCGTAGCTGGGCAGGCCGGGATCAGCCCTAACCATACCCTCTGCATTGCCGATGAAGGCAATCAACTGGCATTTGAATTGTTAATTGAGGCAGGCGACCCGCAGGCAGCAGCAGACCATGCCGCACAGGTAGCAACGGCACTAGAGGAACAGATCCCAGAGCTGAAGGTGGCACGCACCAAAGAATATCTGGCCCGCCTAGAAGTACGCTTTGTTGCACTGGGTAGCCTAGAACGGAGCCCAACGACCGGCAAAGTCCGGCGCCTCGATGATCGCCGGGTTGTGGAGGAATAAACAGGTACAGAAATAAACAGGTACCAATACTACTTGAGAAAACTGCTCAAGATAGAGCTGCGGGATATTACCGAGCTTGACCCCACCGTCAAAGACCGTCTTATGCTTGAGGGGTAACATTTTTAATTTAATGAAATAGATAACTAACAGGGGTCATAAAATGAAATTCAATGGTTATAGAAGATGGGTAGTGTTGGTAACTGCGACACTGGCGATGTTCATGGTATTCAATTTATCCGGATGCGGATCTGACCACTCTTACGAACAATGGGATCCAGAGATCCCCTCGGAGCCAGATGCACCTTCGGAGCCAGTTGCTCCAGCGGAACCTGCTAAAAAACATACCAACGATTTCTCGTATATTGGCGACAGTGACGGCACACCTGCGGATGAGACCGAGTCCATATTTGTCAACATGGATGACTATGATGGAGTAACCACCGATGAGGTGATCTTTATTGAAGCACAAAGCGTTTACGCGCTAAGTTCGATCCAACATGAAGGAATCCGCGCAACCTTCAAAAACTTAAACCCAATTGTATTGATCAATGGCGACGCTGAACAAATAAATGAACTACTTGAAATACTTGGATTTAAGATGAACTTTGTCCTGCCGGAGGGCTTACCAGAAGATAAAAACTACGCCGAGATGTTTACTGTCGACCAGGAAGATGACGGTTCTGTTTTTATCTGGGCACTGTATCCCGACGACGGACCGTTAGAGCCTTATGTCCCCCTGCCTGACCTGACCATTGACAGTGACTCTGAACAACTCCGCAATACGGATATGTTGCTCGATTGGATTAATGATAGCGGCAAGCGTATAACAAAAGAACTGGAAGAGGACAGGCAGAAAGCCAAGCGGGCTCTTACTGCAGCCGCTACCGCTGGTTCTGCGGGGGATTTGACCCAAATTGCAAGAGCCTTTGTGGTAACAAACAACGTCTCCTCCGGAAAGAATAACTACCAGCTGACTTATTATATTTACTCCTGCCACTCTTTCAATGAGGCGGATGCCGCGGATTATGACTGGTTCTATGTGCGCCAGGAAGGGATGTTGAACGCTTCAGGAGAGTATATAAAGCCTGAAAAACGGGGCAATAGAGAGTTCGTCGGTAACTATATCGGCAGTTACAAAATGGAAAACTGGATGGAGGGGCCGACCTCCCAGTGTAGCGGCGTAGCGCTCATGACCGCGAAGCCCGAAAACATCAACAATGTGGCATCGGTCACCAGCGGCATAGACTGGCAAATCGGTGGATCCGTTGGGTTTGAGGGCTCCAGCGTCGCCGGTTCCGTGAGCGGCGGCGTCACCATCAGCAACTCCACAACTGTCAACGTGAGCGATTGCGAGATAATAAACGACTCTGCTAGCGCCGTAAATAACGCCAAATGGGACTATGAATTCAAGAAACCAGTTCAGACTAAGTATTTCGCTTATACGTCAATCACTGATCCACCGCTGATGTCACATACGAATTTTCAGCCGGTAAACCAGTGGATATGGAAATTAGCTCCTTCAGAGCGTACTATATTGGATAGTTTTTCCTCAAAGTTCGAGGTGGAACTGTACTCTACTCAGGGTGGGAAACCGACGGCTTTTTGGGTCGCTGGCGATATCGAACATACGATAGAGAACAAAAACTGGACCTTCAATGTGCCCTTATCCTTCCCGCCGCTGCTGGTGGCCCCGCACAATCTTGAATTCAGCGCGGCAGGACAATCCAAACCACTAGACATATCGGTTGCGCGCAGTTGGACAGCATTCAGTAACAGGACTTGGTGTAATGTAGATCCGGCGAGAAATACAGGTAACAACTCGCGTATCAATGTCACGGTTGCCCCAAATACTACGGGGGAAAACCGTACGGCCGTCATTACCTATACAACGGTTGACGGCAATGGCTCAGACACCACCACCGTTTTCCAGTCCCAGTACTAACGGTAGGTGCACAAAAAACCCCGCTCCCTGCACTTTTATAAAAGTGCAGGGATAGATTTAAGCTAACGAACGAGCAACTAACAGGAGTGTTTAATTGAAATCCAATGGTTCTAAAAGATGGGTTGTGTTGGGAACCGCAACACTGGCGATGTTCATGGTATTCAATCTCTCCGGGTGCGGATCTGGCGACTCTGGATCATCATCATCGGGGCCCGCTAACATATACACCGAAAAGGTCTCATATATTGGGGTCAGCAACGGCACCCTTGCAGATAAGATCGAAGCGACATTCGTCAATAGCGGCCCCTACGACGGATCATCCACCGATGCGCCGATATTCATAGCGGAGTCGTACGTTGAATCGCTAAGCCCAGCCCAGCAAGAAGGAGTTCGCGGAACCTACGATAATTCGAATCCAGTTGTATTGATCCATGGCGATGCTGACCAAATAAACGCACTGCTTGACATACTCGGACTTGAGTACAATTACACTCTGCCCGAAGGTCTACCCGAAAATAAGGATTACGCCGAACTGTTTGCTGTCGACCGAGAAGATGATGGGTCTGTTTTTATCTGGTCAATGTACCCTCCAAGCGGTGAAGTATCGAAATCAGATTATGTCACTGAGTCACTGCCTGACTTATCCACCGCGCCACTGCCTGATCCAATCACCGACAGCGACTCTGAGCAATTCCGCAGGACTGAGATGTTGCGCAATTGGCTTGACAATAACGGCAACCGCTTAACACCAAAGCTGGAAGTGTACAGGCAGGAAGCAACCCAAGCTTTTGCAAGCGCAGCTGCCGCCGATAATTCGGGGGAGTTGACCCAGATTGCCAGTGCCTTTGTCCATTCAAAGAACGCCTCCTACGGGAAAAATCACTACCAAGTTACTCATTATATCTATTCATGCCACTCCTTTAATGAAGTGGACGCAACAGATTACGACTGGTTCTATGTGCGCCAAGAAGGGATGTTGAACGCTTCAGGAGAGTATTTAGGGCCCCAAAATTTACCCAACAGCATTAGCGGAAAATCTCAGGAAGTCCATTACTATGTCGGCAATTACAAAGTAAACAACTGGATTGAAGGGCTGGACTACCGTGAAAGCGGGGTCTCGCTCATGAAGGCGCAGCCAGAAAACGTTAATGAGGTTTCAACAGCCACCAGCGGCATGAGTTGGAATATCGGTGGATCAGTGGGATTTATTGGTCCCGGTGCCACTGCCTCCTCGAGTGCAGGGGTCAGTATAACCAACTCGACAACTTTCAACGTAAGAGACTGCAGGGTAATCAACAACTCCGCAGACAATTTCAATAACGCCCGCTGGGACTATGAGTTCAAGAAAACTACGCAAACGGTATCTTATTATAAAACGGAAATTGATGCCCCCACGCTGTTGTCGCGGTCGAATTTCCAGCCGGTGAACCAGTGGTTATGGAAGTTTTCTCCCGATATTCGTGAGGAAGGAGTGAACTCGTTTGCTTCGAAATTCGAGGTAGACCTGGTCCAGAGCGAGAGCGGATACATGCGTTTTTTCTGGGTCGCTAGCGATGTCATACATCGTACCTCTAAGGGAGGATCATGGACATTCGAAGTGCCCTTACTTTTCCCGCCACTGCTGGTGGCCCCGCACAATCTTGATTTCAGCGCGGAGGGGCAGTATAAAACGCTGAACTTAGCTGTTGCGCGCAGCTGGACAGCTTCCAGCGATCAGGATTGGTGTAGTGTGAAACCAGGCAGCGACTCCCTTGTTTATGTCACTGTTGATCCAAATACCACTGGGGAGGATCGGGAAGCCGAGATTACCTATACAACTGCTGACGGCAATGGCTCCGATAAGACCAAGGTTATACAATCGAGGTTCTAAAGAGTACCCACAAAGCCCCAATCCCAACACTTTCGATGAAAGTGTTGGGATTGGGGCGGAAGATACGTTGAGGTCCTGTTCTTAAGGAGAAATAAAAGAGATGCCGATGGAGAAATCATTGCGACGTCTGTTTGAGCTGGATGCTCTGAGCGCGGGTACCGAAGCTGATACCCGCTTTCTGAAGGCAACCCGTGCCGCCTGCGTCTGGCATACTGAGCGTTGCAACACATACCGCACTCTCTGTGAGCAGGCCGGTTTCAAGCCGGAGCAGTTACAGAGCATTGCTGACCTGCCCCGCATCCCTTGGTTGATGGTGAATGTGTTCAAGCGCTATCACCTAACCTCGGTACCGGAGTCAGAGATCGTGGCCACCTTCACCTCCAGCGGCACCTCTGGCCAGAAGAGCCATATTGCCTGGGATAAAGGCTCTATGCAGCGGCAGGACGCGATGCGAAATGCCATTATGCAGAGCCTGGGCCTAGTCTCTGACCAGCCGGTCAACTACCTGATCTTTGCCTACGCACCGGAGGTTTCCGGTGGCAAGGGCGCGGCCCATGCACAGAGCCGGTATGCCAGTTTCGCCCCCGCAGCCGACAGTTTCTTTGCCATCCACGCCGACGAGCATGGTGAAGCAACCTTTGATACCAATGAGTGCCTGGAGCGTCTCACGGCCTTTGCCGCGACGGGTTTACCGCTACGTATCATCGGTTTTCCGGCCTTCGCTTGGCGTGTACTGCAGGAACTTGAGCGCCGCGACCTAAAGCTGGGATTTCCGCCTGACAGCCTGATTATCCTAGCCGGTGGCTGGAAAGGTGCCCAGAATGAAGCGGTCTCCAAGGATGTTTTCGGCCAGATCGCCGAGTCACATCTAGGTATCACCGCAGCACGCATCCGCGATGTGTTTGGCTTTGTGGAACATGGGGTGCCGTACCTGACCTGTGAGGCGGGTCGGTTTCATGTGCCAATCTACTCCCGAGCCTTTGTACGCAAACCCGGCACCTTGGAACTGTTGCCCGAAGGTGAACAGGGACTGCTACAGGTTATTTCACCTTACAACTTGGCCCAGCCGTCTCTGTCCGTATTGGCAACGGATTACGTGAAACTGGGCAGCAATTGCCCCTGCGGTCGCCACACCGCAACCATTGAGATCACGGGACGAGCCGGTGTTGCAAAACATCAAGGGTGCGCCATTACCGCGGCAGAGTTGCTCGCTAAATAGTTTCCGGAGGAAGAGTGATGCACAACAGCTATATTCTGGGTGAACTCACCCCATCGTCCAGTCCACTGACCCCTGAGCAACTGCGGGAGATCATCACGCAGGCCAATTTACTGAAACAACAAATTGCTGCCGTGCCATTGGACGAGCTCCTGACCCTGCTGGATCAGGTCGGACAGGCATGGAGCGACCCTAACTACCCCTATCGGCAGCAGGCCATGGCCGAGCTTCCGGGCATGATCGGGTTCAGTCCAGCCATGATCGAGCAGGGAATCATGGTTATGGCGGGACTGTTGCGGCGGGAAAATATGCTGATCAGGCTGGGGTGTGACCTAGGTGATGTCCGCTATCTGGATGATTGGGTATTTGATGCGCGTTTTCAGGGCTATATCAAGGCCCAGCCGTTAGGTTTGGTGGCCCATGTCTCGGCTGGCAACGTCTTTGTTGGCGGCGTGGACACTCTGATTCAGGGAATCGTAACCAGAAATATCAATCTGATGAAGATGTCCTCGGTTGATCCACTGTTTCCGGTTCTATTTGCCCGCAGCCTGCAGGATCACGACCAGCGCGGCATCATTTCCCGCGCGCTGGCCCTGTTATCTTGGAAAGGCGGCGATCAGGCCATCGAGGAGATTCTCAAACAGGAATGCAATGCCATCGTGGTCTATGGCGGCGCTGAGACCGTACGCAGTTACCGTCAGGGTCTGGGGCTCCATACCCGGCTGGTGGAATACGGTCCCAAGTACAGTCTGGTGCTGGTTGATCGTACCGAGTTGGCGCAGCGGGGGCTGGATGTCTGTGCCCGGCTGATTGCCCGAGATGTGGTGATGTGGGAACAATCCGCCTGTTCATCTCCTCATGTCGTCTATGTTGAAGGGAGGGATACTGCTCAAGCCCTGATGCAGGCCCTGGGCCGCGCCCTAGAACAATGGGCGGGGGAAATCCCTCCCGGCAGCGTAAGTGATGATGAGGCGGTTGAGATCACCAAGGTGCGCGAAATGGCCAAGCTTGAAAAGGCCATGGGCAGCGCGGATCTGCTCCATGCCACAGGCACCGGCTGGACCGTGGTGCTGCGTGATGATCCGGCCTTTGAGACTTCGTGTCTGAACCGCACCCTGATCATCAAACCGGTGGCCGACCTGTCTGAAGCGGTCACGGCCATTGAACCGATGGGTGAATATATCCAGACCATCGCCATCTTGGCCAACGATCAGCGCGCCCGCCAGTTGGGGCTCAAGCTCTCAGCCATGGGTGCAGACCGGATGGTTGAAGTTGGTCGCATGGCAGTACGTAAACACGGCACCCCCCATGACGGAACTCGGGGTCTTGCCATGCTGGTTCGCTGGACCTCCCTCTCCCGCAATTCATTGGAACAGGACGGTAATATTGCACTCTGGCAGCAGGCGGACGAGTCGGGCGACAGCTTTGATTTTCTGGCAGATGTTGAGCGTGATGCTATTACCTTGCGGCGCTTACAGGAGACCGTGGCCTTTTGCCGCACCCATTCGCCACTATTGGCGCAACGCTATGGCGATCTAAAGGCTTCAACCTGGGATGAACTACAGCAACTGCCCCTGATGTTTGGTGACGACTACAAAAACCATCTGCCCCCCCAAGGCAGTGGCCTGTTAACCGCCGAGAGCAGTGACGGTTATATCTTCTCCAGCGGCGGAACCACCGGCGCACCCAAGGCGGTCTTCCGCACCACGGAGGAGCAACGCTACAATGCGGTCAGGCTGGGTAAAGGGCTGGCCCTTTCGGTATTCGGCCCCGGCGATGTGGTAGCCAACCTGCTGTTTGCAGGCAACATGTGGGCTTCCTTTGTCTCCTACAATCAGTCCTTAGAGCAGACCGACTGCCGTATCCTCCCCATCTCCGGCAATCTACCGATGGAGCAAATTACCGCGTATCTGCAGACCTTTAAGGCCAATGCCGCCATCACCATTCCATCGGTTCTGCTGGCACTGGCGGCTTATGTGGAGCAGCACCAGCTGCCGATCCGCCTGAAAAAAGTCTCCACCGGCGGCGAGCATCTATTTGACGGGGCCAAGGACTACCTGCGCCGGACCCTGGGGGTAGAACAGTTTGCCTCTACCGGCTACACCACCAACGATACCGGCGGCATCGGCTACCAATGCCGCCACTGCGAAGGGGGCGTGCATCATGTGCATGAAGATCTGCACTGGGTAGAGATTCTGGATTCTGAAACCAATCAACCGCTGGAAGATGGCAGCATCGGCAAGGTGGTGGTCACCAATCTACAGCGCAGACTGATGCCCACCATCCGCTATGAAGTTGGCGACCATGGGCGCTGGATCAGCGGCGACTGCCCGTGCGGACGTAAAACCCGCCGGATGGAGCTGCTGGGACGTTCTGACGATGTGCTGATCATTGGCGGTGGCAATATCCACCCGGAGGTAGTCGCAACAGCGGTGCACGCAACCGCTGGCCTCTCACCGTACTTTCAGTTGGTTGCCCGCCTAGATGGGCACCGCGATCAACTGTTGGTGCGGGTAGAGCGCAGCCTTGATGCCAGTCCCTCCGCAGATGAGGAGTGCTGCCGTGAGCTGACACAACGCCTGTTGACTGAATCTAAGGACTTAAAAGCCATGATTGATGGTGGACTAGCCGCTCCAACAGTGATAGAGATTCTTGCCCCAGACGGGATCGAACGGAATCCCAAGACCGGCAAGATTCGCCTGACCATTGATGCGCGCCATTAATCCAACCGCGCAACAGGCAAGGTACCCATAATGGCAGGGCTGGACTTCGTATCCAGCCCTCTCTCTACAAGAACATCAACCGCAAGGCTGACATTCTCACGCTGAAAAGTGCTACAAGCCCTACTGGCAACATATGCCCTCGGCAAGCACAGAAAAGGACTTTAGTTATGGATCTTTCCACCAATTACTGTGGGATTCCGCTGGAAACCCCATTCATCCTGGCCTCAGCCCCACCAACCGCCAGTCTTGATCTAATCCGCAGAGGGTTTGAGGCAGGCTGGTCTGGCGCGGTGGTAAAAACCCTATTATTCGATCCGGTCCACAACCTACAGAACCGTTTTAGCGTGTTGAAGCAAAAAGGCAATATCATCGGCTTTGAAAACTTGGAACAGCTGAGCGCAAAGCCCCCTGAAGACTGGTACAAAATCATCGCCACCCTCAAGCGTGAGTTTCCAACGAAAGTGGTTATCGGCAGCATCATGGGGGATGCTCAATCCCCGCAGCAGTGGTTGGAGTTGGCCCGTGGTTGCCAGGATGCCGGTGCCGATCTGTTGGAGCTGAACTTTTCCTGTCCCCACGGCTACCCCGAACAGGGCAGAGGCTCTGCCATCGGCCAAAACCCCGATTATGCCGCTCAAATCACGCGTTGGCTGAAGGAGTGCAGCGATATCCACCTGCCGGTCGTCCCTAAGCTGACTGCAGCAGTCGCCGATATAAGACATATGGGTTGCATGCTAGCTGATGCTGGCGCTGATGGTTTTTGCGCCATAAACACGCTCCCCTCTTTCTTTGGTTTTGATCTGAAGACGTTGCGGCCCAAGCCGGATATCGACGGCATGACCAGCTACGGCGGGTATTCCGGTGTAGGTATAAAACCTATTGCTCTGCGGGCAGTTAGCGAATTATGCCAAGCGCCGGGGTTGCCGATCATGGCCAGCGGCGGGATTGCCACGGGCTTTGATGCAGCAGAGTTCTTGCTCCTCGGGGCACCTGCGGTGCAGGTCTGCACCGAGGTGATGCTACGCGGATTCGGTGTCGTTACGAAGATGCAGCAGCAACTGGAAGAGTTCATGGGGTGGCATAGTTTCTCCACGACTTCGGACTTCATTGGCCTCTGCAAGGAACAGGTTACCTCGTTTGGCGGCCTTCACATCAACTTCAAGGCCAAACCGACGCTAAATGAACTACGCTGCACCAACTGCGGCAGCTGCATCACCGCCTGTCGTGATGGTGGATTTCAGGCCATCGCTCCCAGCCAGAGCGGTCCGATATTTTTGATGGACGCCTGTGACGGCTGTTCCCTGTGCAGCCATGTCTGCCCTACAGGGGCAATCCAGATGCAATCTGTATAAAGGTACCTTGGTGGATGGAGGGTTGGCTCTAGCTAGCCCTCTACCCTAACCCTCCACCCTATTCTTCCCACCTTCTTTTGTGCGATAAAGCAGGCTATCAGCTTTTTTAATTAGCGCACTTTTTTTACTTTCCATATTTGATACCACTGCAGCTAAACCAATGCTTGCGCTTAAATAGCTTCTGCTGGGGGATTAACAGCTGCGCTCCCCCTTTATTCGGAATGTTCACCGCGATCCTCTCGAACAACTGGGGCACGAAGTGATTCCTTTTTGTTCGCCAGCATTTCTTTAGCCCTCTCCAAATTGTGATAAGCCACAGCACGGATTGTTTTCACCTCCAGATCTTGCACCTCATTCAACTCCGTAATAAATTGCTCAAGTTCCGTCGTTACCTTTGACACTTCTTGCGCTCGGAACGGAATGGAAAAATCTATCCCTGTGACATTCCAGCCATCTGGGAAATAGGTGAACGGTGCAAAGTCGGCGATGTGGCGCTTGGCCACCGGGGTGATGAGGCTGGTTTTCAGGTTCTCAAAGCGCATCCCTTCTGCGTCGGCAATAATGGTGTAACTGCCGGTGAACGGTTGCTCCACATCCTTATCGTTGGCGTAGGTGAAGTTTGATTCGGCAACCTGGGCGTGGCTAGTGTGGCAACTGGCACAAGAGCGCGCTGCGCCCAGCGCATGACTCATCTTATCCATCTGAATCCACAGCAGGGCTTTGTTGTTGTGCGGCAGGTCGTCGCGGGTCCCGGTGACAATAAAGGCGTCGTTGACGTCGGTCTGTTCGCGCGCAATGGTGAAGGTTTCCGGTTCGCCGATGCGGGTATCACCTTTAATGGTGCGTTGCGGGATGGCGCGGAATTTCAAGCCAGTGGGGGCGACATCCTTGGCCTGATTGAGGGCGGCCATGGGGTAAGGTTTGACTGGAATCCAGCGCCCAGCGGCATTTTTGATCAGCGTCGGCAGGGAACGGGTACCGTAGTATTCTTTATGTTTGGTGAAAGGCGTTTCCACCCCAGCGACAACACCCGGCCCCCAGAAGGTGAACTGATAGGCGCCAACGGTCTGGATATGGCAGGCGCTGCAATCAACGTTGCTGTGGGTAGACTCAGCCATGGCGGCCATAATCTCTTTATGGCACTGCTGGCAAGAGTTGCGCACCGAGTCGCTGGCCAAGTGACCGAACTGGTGATTTTCAATCTGATGGCAGTCGGTGCAGTTGACACCCAGTTGTGCGTGCACGTCGACAGGGAGATCGGACGGAAAGGCATATTCTCCGCGCATGTACCCGGCTCCGCGCCGCCGATCCATAGGCCCGGCATGGCACAAGCTGGCGCGCCCACCGCCATAGCAAGATGGGGCCTCAGGAGTACCAAAACGATGGCTGCCCTTCCCTTTATACGCTTGATAGTGGCAATCAGTGCATCCGGTGTGGCATTTGCTGCACTGACGAGCCGAGGCATTATTTTGCGCGTCACTAAAAGGAACTGCGCATTCCGCGGACAGCGCGGCATGATTGTCGCCAAACCACGGGCCACAGTTCTGCGGGCCTGGTAGATCCTCGGTAAAGGTGCGGAAAGCACGCTGATGTTTGAGCAGTCCTTTGGTGGAATTGTTGTAGGCGGTCACCTCGTTATCATGACATTTGCCACAAGTGGCGCGGGCAATTTCTGGTGCATAGGCAAACGTCAGCGGATCACGGTCGTGATAATACAGCCCCACAATTTTGCCGGCTTTTGCTTGCTGCAGAGCCGCACGCTCCGGCTTGGGAAGCATGGCGTCGAAGGGGTGTTGTCCGCTCGGTTCCAGCGGGGTGATTCCAATTTCCGTCCGGGCCATGGCCTGCCCCGTGTACGCGCCGCCAACAGCCATCAGAAACGGTTTGAGCAAACCCTGATGTGCCGACTCTTTCTCCATGGCGATGTTGTCACCCTGGTGGCAATCAACACAGGTCGGTATCCCGCCCATACTAACCTCTTCATCCACCTTTTGCGGGTCAAGGTACAGCGCAGGAGCACCGAGCTCCATCATCTTGCTGAAGTCGCTGTGGCAGCGGACGCAGGAGGAGGTAGCATCGTATGCAGTACAGACTGTGGGTACCAGCAGCAGAAACAAGATGCAGAAACGTTTCACCATGGCCATATCCTTTCCAAAGATCGTTTTAACGGGTAGGAATTAAAAGTTACACTATGTTGTAGTGTTTTGCCTCAGCTGGAAATGGAGAACTGGCCCTGTTGAGTTAGCGAGTTAAAAGTCCCCTCGGATGTTGGTACCAGATGGAGGATAGCGGCACTTTCTCTTTCTCAGTTCACACCATTGGGGATGAGTGCCAGCGTTGGAGTGCCTTGATAACGATCACGCTCGAATTCAGCTAATATCTCAACCGCTTCACCGGGATAGACGGTGACATAGTTGTCGCTGTACGTAATGGGCAAGATTTCCTGCCCATTACTGTCATGCAGCTCGGTTCTGACAAAGAACGCGATGTTGTCACTCGGGTTTCGTAATACGATCCGGAAGCTACGCATCCCGCTATTCCCGGGGTCAACAGGAGCTTCCGAAACTTCGGTTTGCAATGTCACCTTCGGCATCTTGGCGAGATCCGTGAAGTCGGCCCACTGTGTTTGACGCACTTGCATTGCGACTAAAACGTCATCGCCCTCGCGCTTAACCAGGTCAGGCACATCATCGACAGAAGAACACCAGTATGTATTCTCGGCGAGCACGCTGCCGTTTAGTGCGGCGGCGGTAAGTCGGACAAAGAAGACCGTATGCACGGAATCCGGTCGAGGAATGCTCAAGACCTGGTGGATCGTTGCGGGTCTGCATAAATCGAGAGTCTCTTTGTAACTGTTAAGCAGTGTGCCATCGAGAGCATAGACGCGCACAGTGACCGAGGTGTCTTCCAGCGTCTCTGGCGAGTGGTTTGCGAGTGTTACGTATCCCTGCGTGCGGTCTCCTACGGCAAAACAGTCGAACACTGCACTGACCGGTCGCAGCGCTTTCTTCGCGCCAAAGTAAGAACCGCCAGCGCCGAAGTAGTGGTCAAACAGTTGCCCGAAGAAGCTTGGCCAGGACGTATTCAGCATCCAATAGACGGTCACCTTGTGCGTGTGCCAGTCGAGTGCACCGTAGGCCTCGAACAATGCCCGAGCCGACTCGTACTGGGCAAGCTGTGCTTTTCCAACAAAATCGGCTAGGTTGTCCGCCCCGCCATAACGATTGTCAATGACCTTGCGGATCCCCTCCAACTTGTTGTTGCCTGGGGCCGAGCCAGCGCGCATCTCCCACATTTCGTTGATCGGCCAACGCGACCCTTCGGGAAGAAACTTCTCCATCGTCGACAGGATCGGAATGGTTTCGTTGTTGCCTTCTTCCAGCACTGACCCTTTTGCATTCAAATTGTCTGGGTCGAACCAAAACGCGGTCGAACGCCAGGAATAGGGCCCATTCATGTGCACGCCACTCCAGTAGTCATGATTGGCTGTCGAAGCGGTGTCGATCACGGCATTCTGCCAGGAAGCTTCCTCGAGGGAGGCTTGGTACCCGGCCAGCACCTCTTGCGGCGGCAGCCCGTCGCTGGCGTGCCCCCAGATAGCGATGGATGCGTGCGAACGCAAGCGATAAATGCTGTCGCGCACCGAGGCCTGGGCGACACGGTAATTCTCTTCGTCCCACTCGCCCCAGCGCTCCCAAGAGCCACAGCACATGAGCCCAAACATGGTGGGCATCCCTTCTCGATCACACATTTCCAACAAGCCGTCGTCAACAAAGTGCCCCTCCCAGCGGATGAGGTTGATGCCCATATCTTTCGAATAGCGCAGGGTAGCTTTGGCCCGTTCATGGTCATGGGTGAGCAGCAGCTCTGGGGTATATCCAGCACCGCGCACGAGATAATCCCGACCGTTGATCTTGAGGTAAAAAGAGCTCGGATCATCGTACTCGGGGCGCATCGCGGTGTCATCTCGGTGGCCTGTCATCATGCGGATGCCAAAGTCGCACTCCGCTTGATCGGTGATCCCTTCGGAGGTTTCGAACTCAAGGCTAAGGTGGTGCAGGGTCGGGTTGCCCCAGATATACGGCCACCACAGTTCAGGGTCATTGACGCGCAGTGCAGCATGTGTCTGTGGTGACAGTTTGATTTCGCGCGACTCTCCCGGCGTGAGGCTCACCGGGGTATCCACCTCGATCGGCCCCATACCATCGCGCGTAATCCGCGCCCGCAACACTCCGTCAACAGGCGTATTTGCGGTGTTAGAGATGTTCACGTGAACGGTGAGATCTGCCTGGTCGATACGCGGGAGCGGCAGGTCGGTGCGCACGTAAGGGTGGCGCAGCGTTACCGATCCGCTTGACACAAGCCACACTTTTTGCACGATGCCCGAGTTCTTGTCGGGTACGAAGCTAGTTCGAGTTGTGGCGTCACCGTGGTATTTTAAATTGATCCAATCGGCCCAGGTGTCGCCAAGGTCTAAACCACCCGGATCACCCTCTGTTGGAACCACCTGCCCGACGTTCAGTGCCGGGGTGCGACGCTCAGGCACAACGCGCACGGCCATAACGTTTTTTTCACCAGGTTTGATTACCTTGGTGACATCGATCTCAAAGCGACGATAAGTGCCAACCAGTTCATCGGTGCCGGCTATGCGTATGCCATTCACCCACAGCTCTGCGCGATAGGTGATTCCGTCGAAGACGAGTGCGTACCTGCTATGACCCGTGGGCACATCAAAGCTGGTTCGGTACCACCAGTCGTGTTTCCACAGGTCGCGCTCCACTTGTGTGAGGGCATCGCCAACAGCCAGGTCACCGGTAAGACCAGCATCGGACATGGCTCGAAGAATCGTGGCGGGCATTCTCTTCACGGCAATTCCGCTAGTGGGCGCATCGGCTCCGGAAAGCTCTGCACCGCCCACCTTGACCTCGTCGTCACGCATCAAGCGCCATCCGTCAGAGAGTTCGATCCAACTTCCCTTCTCAAGCGGGGTTCGAGCCCGACCCGAATCACCACTGCCGCAGCCTGTCAAGGTAAGGCCAAGCGCCATAGCGGCTATAACCGCTACGCCCACCAGAAAAGACCATCGAGTTAGTGACAGAAAATCACCCCCAGGGGATTCCGAAACGTTTTGAGCGGGAGGAAGCTTCTTCATGGTTTGTCTCCACTTACTTTAATGTAATGGGTGTTACTGCGGCGCTTGAAGTACCTAGCCACGCTGTAGAAACGTGATTTATTTACTCAAACATAGAAAGTGCTTTTAGTGGCAGCATGATATCATTAACTTATGCACCATGCCAAACATCACTGGAAAAACAGCCGCTCTAGACGCTCAGCTCAACAACATGCACCTCGGTCGCCGTTCGGCAATCCCAGGCTATATCCTCATCATCTACCAGATAGCGTGGCTGTCACCACCATGCCAGTTGTTGCAGAGTTTCACTGTCTAATGCGCTAAAGGAAAACACATTACGGAAAAAGCACTACTCTCTCCATCAGGATAAAGCAACATCTGTTCAGTAAATTCAAAACTTCTCCTTGGAGAGATTGTTGAGCTTTAAAAAACCAAGGAGGCTCGACCAACTTCCCTCTCATCTAAGATCTCCATCTCCATCTTCACGCTCTTCTCTATGAGTTGGTGATTCAATTACTTTGTGGTTGAGGTCTGCGCCTGTTTGAATGTCTGAAGCTGTGGGTGCGGGATTCTTAATTTTTCGACTGTTTTTTTGACCGTGCATGATGGGAATGGAAAGAAGGATACTAAAACCTGTTACGCTCCCCCTCCAAAACAAAAAGCACCTACAGGAAAAACCCGTAGGTGCTTATTTGTTATGGTGGAGCTACGCGGGATCGAACCGCGGGCCTCTTGAATGCCATTCAAGCGCTCTCCCAGCTGAGCTATAGCCCCTCAAGTCGGAGGTGTTTATATCAAATCATCCTGGCTGCTGTCAATGGATATGTGCACCTCTTGGTATTTATTTTGTCAGTCGCACCAGTGCCTCTTTGTACTTCTCGCCAGTCTTGCGCACAATCTCTTCAGGCAGGGGGGGAGCAGGCGCAGTTTTATCCCAATCCAAAGTCTCGAGATAGTCACGCAAGAACTGCTTGTCGAAGCTTGCCTGTGGTCCGCCTGGTTTGTACTCATCTGCCGGCCAGAAACGGGAAGAGTCTGGAGTCAGGGCTTCATCGATCCAGATCAGTTCGCCGTTGTAGATACCAAACTCAAATTTGGTGTCGGCAATAATGATCCCTTTGGTTTCGGCGTAATCACGTGCGCGCTCGTATATGGTGATGGCCGTTTGCTTCAGCTGTGCCGCAATATCGACACCACAAAGCTCCTCCACCTCACTGAAGGGGATATTTTCGTCGTGCGCGCCCAAATCAGCCTTGGTTGATGGGGTGAAGATCACCTCAGGCAGTCGATCACTTTCCTTGAGTCCTTTAGGCAAGGCAATGCCGCAGATTGAGCCTTTTTCTTTGTACTCTTTC